>CALRLV020000004.1:0-25796 GCA_943368895.1 Ferrovibrio terrae | reverse complement strand
AAGAAGCACTCGAAGATGGATTTATCTGGCGCAGTCAAAGCGGCGGCACCTTTGCGGAGCAATGCATCGCCATCGCCCGCATCGAGGGGGGCGACATTGGTGGAGGGGCAGAGCGTTTAACGGCTTTGGCCTCTGCCCCTGACGCAGGCGACATAGATCAACGCGTCTTGATCATGGCACGTGCCGCCAATGCGTGGCTGATGATTGAAGATTTTGCAGCCGCACAAAAAGTGCTGGATGCGGCCTTAAAGCTAAAGCCCGGTGAGCCTGACCTGTTGCTCGACCGGGCTCGTGCCAAGGCAGGCCAAGGCAAATGGGCCGAGGCACAAGCTGATCTTACTTCGTGCCTGTCGACTCGCCCGTTAGATGTCCTGGCTTTGCGTCTGCGCGCTGAAACCCTGCTGCAGCAAAAATCCTATGAGGCAGCAGAACTCGATATCGCTCAAGCCTTGCGCCTCGCGCCGAAGGACGTTGATAATTGGCTCGTGCGCGGGCGGATCCAAGAGGCACGCCGCTTAGGCCGGGCTCCAGACTAAGTTCCGCCTGTAACCACCACAGGCTTGTTACTTGATCGCAGCTTGAACTACGTCCAAGGATAGTCCGCTAAACCATGATTTAGGGGCTAATCGTGACACAACCTGCTGCTTCGTCGCCTGTTGAACCGCAAAAACTGAAGACCGTTGTCGCCGCCTCGGCTGCCGGTACCGTCTTTGAGTGGTACGACTTCTTCATCTTTGGCCTTCTGGCCTCGGTGATGGGCCAGCACTTCTTTGCGGGTTCGCCCCCGGCTGCGCAGTTTATCTTTGCGCTTTTGACGTTTGGCGTCGGCTTTGCCGCGCGGCCCCTAGGCGCTGTTGTCTTTGGCGCGATTGGCGACACCAAGGGCCGAAAGGGTGCCTTCTTGGTCACGATCGTGATGATGGGCGCTTCAACCTTCGCCGTTGGCCTTCTGCCAGATTATGAGCAGATCGGCATTTGGGCACCTATCCTATTAGTCGCCTTACGGATCGCGCAGGGCTTTGCTTTGGGCGGCGAATATGGAGGCGCGGTGATCTATGTGGCAGAGCATTCGCCTGCCCATAAGCGCGGCTGGAACACCTCTTGGGTGCAGACGTCGGCTGCCGGTGGTTTGCTTTTGGCCTTGATGGTGGTCTTTTTGACCCGCGTCATTTTGGGCGAGGAAGCCTTCCAATCCTGGGGTTGGCGTTTGCCCTTCTTGCTATCGGTTTTCTTGCTGGCGATTGCTTTGTGGATCCGCTTGCAATTGGAAGAAAGCCCCATGTTCAAGCAACTCAAGGAAGAGGGCGCAGCCTCGAAAGCCCCCTTGTCGGATGCCTTTGGTCAATGGGGTAATCTGAAGCTCATCTTGCTTGCCTTGTTTGGTCTGATGATGGCGCAAGGTGTGGTTTGGTATACGGGCTTCTTCTATGTCCAGGTCTTCCTCGAGCGCCAGTTGAAGGTTGACCCTCAGACGATCAACATCTGGCTATTGATCATCACCAGTTTCTCGGCCGTTCTCTATGTCTTCTTCGGCTGGCTTTCGGACAAATTGGGCCGCAAGCCCGTCATGCTGGCTGGCATGATCTTGGCAGTGGTCAGCTTCTTCCCAGCGTTCCATCAATTAGCCAAAGCGGCCAACCCAGATCTGGTCGCTGCGCAAACCGCAACGCCGATTGTGGTTCGAGCAGACCCTGCAACTTGTTCGGTGCAGTTCAACCCTGTCGGCAAAACGCCAGACGGACGCGATGCCTTTGCGTCCAGCTGTGATGTGGCCAAGAGCTATCTGACCAATTCAGGCATCTCGTATGACAATGAAGTGGCCCCAGCGGGTGCCGTGGCGCAAGTCAAAATCGGCACTGTCGTCCTCGACAGCGTGGATATTTCTGCCCTCGATGCCAAAGCTCAAAAGGCGGCAAAGGATGCCTTTGGGGCTAAGCTGAAAACGGCTTTAAAGGCCGCAAATTATCCAGACAAGGCAGACCCTGCCAAGATCGATCATTTGGCCGTTTTAGCCTATTTGATGGTGTTTGTGGTTGCCGCAACAGCGCTCTATGGACCCTTGGCAGCGGCCTTGGTGGAGATGTTCCCAACCCGCATCCGCTATACGGCTTTGTCTGTTCCTTATCATATCGGAACTGGCTTCTTTGGAGGCTTTATGCCCGCCACCGCCGTCGCCATCGTCGCGACAACGGGGAATATGTATTCGGGGCTTTGGTATCCGGTGATCATCACCGCCATCAGCGTCGTGGTGGCGCTAATCTTCCTACCCGAGACGAAGGATCGCTCGATTCATGATCTGTAGGGGGCGGGCTTCACAATCCTTTGATGGATGAAGCTGACGCACCCGTCATTTTTTGATTGATCCTTTAGAAATTTGTGTCATGTTAGGCCTAGAAGCGACACGCTTAGAAGTCGCTCTAAGCTCATGGACCAAAGCCGAGGTTCCAAAGACCCGGTACACAAATAAAATGGGAGAGATTGAAAGCATGACAACGTCGCACATTACTAAAGACGCGCTGTATGACGCGGTCGCGCCAACAGATTTCGCTGCCATGTTGGAAATCGACCGGCACACGGGCCGTTCGACGGCCTTCGATAAAATCATCTCTGCCACGCATGATCACTTTTGGGACCCAACCGACAAGCGCTATATCGACTTTGATGAGCCGTTTGACATGGAAAACCAAGCGCTCTTGCCAGACCATATGGTTCCTGCGCTTGAGACCCCTTATGTCCAAGAGTTCTTCAAGGATAAACCGAAAGAGCTCATTCGTTTCAAGAATGAAATGGCCCGTTGGCAATTGTCGGCCATTTTGCACGGCGAACAGGGCGCGCTGAACCTTTCTGCGTCGCTCTGCCACGTGTTGCGCGATGCCGGTGCGCAAGAATATGCCGCCAATCAAGCCCGCGAAGAAGCCCGCCATGTTGCAGCTTTCGCAGCCTATATCAAAGCCCGTTGGGGTAGCCCTCTGCCCTGCGGCGAGGTGCTGAAGACTTTGCTGGTCGATATCGTTCATGCGCCTGAAGTCTATAAGAAGATTGTTGGCATGCAGATGTTGATCGAAGGCCTCGCCATGGGTGCCTTTGCGATGATCTATAAAGAATGGAATGACCCGCTGGCACGCAAGCTGACGCAATTGGTCATGACCGACGAGGCCTTCCACCACAAGTTTGGTAAGATTTGGGCGGATCGCACCATTCCAAAGCTCGATGCCGCAGAACATGCCATTGTCGAAGACTGGGCGGCGCATTGCTTCCAGACCTTGTTGTTCAATCTGGTTGCGCCGCATCAAATGCGCGCCATCTACGATCAATTCGGCCTCGACCCAGACATCATCATGGTCCAGTTCCAAGAGATGGTAACCGATGAAGATCGCCGTGAGCGGATGAAGGAAGCGACCAATATCTTCCGCGTTTTGGTGAAGACGTTGTGGAATGCCAATATCATCACCGATCGCACCAAGGCCTTTTACGCCATGTATGTCGATTTCGCCGAGTTTGAGGCCGAAGGTGAACATATGGTCGGCGATGACATTGCCGAAGATGGCATTCGCTTCCTGCAAGCAGTCAATTTCGGTGTGAATGCCGATGCCCTGAAGCAAGTGAAGATCGCTGCTGAATAGGTATTTGTCGAAGCTCTAACGCTTTTGCCCCGCTGGTTTAGCCGGCGGGGCTTTTTGTTTGTCGACAAGGGGCACTTGGTCCGCGCAGCCCGGCCCTTACTAGGGTGATGAATGATTCAGGACAAAGTGCAGACTCGCCCAAGTTACGGCTTCGGTGGCTGTCTTTGTTAATCCTTATTAACCGCTCATTTACCGTAACACCTCCAAGTCGAGCAGTACGAAGAAAGTCGAAACCACAATTTAGACTGTTCAAATTCTGCGAAGCAGTAAATGAACAATCGGGGTAGCTGAATTTCTTCGGAAATTTCTTGTGGGACCGCAGAACTTGGCGGAAGAGTGATTCGAATGAGCGGACAGTCGCCATGGAGTGTGAAAGGCGTAGAGCCTAAGACACGCGAGGCTGCGAAGGATCTCGCGCGCCGCGAAGGTCTCACGCTGGGCGAATTGCTGAACCGTTTGATTGCAGAGACAGATGAGCCCGCGCCCAAGCCTGTTCCCAATGCAAAATCTGGTGGAAGTTTCGGCCAAGAAGCTAGCCGCCTGACAGCTGCACTTGAACAGCTCACCCGTCGCTTAGAGTCCGGTGGTGTGGAAATGGCGGCGACAGCGCCGCTTTCCGCTGTCGATGATCGCTTATCGCAAAAGTTTGAAAAAGCCGCACCAAGTGGCGACACTGCCATGGGGCGTGTTGAGACCCATTTGAACGATTTGCGCGAAACCCAAGTGGTCTTGAGCGAGCGCTTGCGCCGCATTGAATCGCAAGATCCATCGCATGCATCTTTGGCGGCCTTAAAGTCGCTGGAATCGGCGCTGGCCCGCTTGTCCACCCAAGTGTTTGAGACTGACACCCGCGTGGGTCAGATTGAAAAGGTCACGCAGGAAGCCATCCAAACCGTCGACCAAAGCTTGGGTCTGGTCGCTGAGCGTTTGGCCACGACAGAGGCTTTGGCGCAAGAAACCAATACCCGCTTTGCTGAGGCCATGATCGACCTTTCAGCGCGCCTGACGGGTCTGGAAGTAGTCGGTGATCGGCCTGCCGGTGGCGATGTTTCGGCCCTCGAAGGCCGCTTGGGTCAATTAGAAGATATCACCACACAAACCATTGAAGGTGCCAACCAAGGCATCAATCTGGTGACGGAGCGGGTGAACAGCATTGAAGCCCATGCGCAGGATAATGCATCGCGCATGGTCGAAGCCTTGGTTGAGCTGTCTGCGCGTCTCACCCAGCTCGAAGGGGCAGGAAAGACCGGCGATACGCTGACGGCCGTGGATGCGCTTGAGGCCAAAACCAAGGAGCTTTCTGCGCATCTCCAAGATTTGAACGCCAAGATAGACGCAACCCGTGCGGACCTGCAGGGGCAGATTGAAGCGGCGGCTTCTGGCGGCGTCGGTGGCCAGATGACGGAAGTGGCTCAAGCCCTCGCCAGCCGTCTCGACGCCAGTGAACAACGCAGCCATGAAGCCTTTGATCGCGTCAGCGCCAAGCTAGCAGAAGCCACTCAAGCTCTCGATGCGCGCTTGGTTGAAGTTGAAAACCGTGAGGCTGGTCCAGACCAAACAGGCTCTATGGCGATGAAGCTTGAGTTGGCGCGCATCACACGTGCCGTCGATGAGCGTCTGTCGTCGATTGAGCGGCATGATGCCTCCGTTATGGAGCAAGCGGGCCAACATATCCAACGCTTGGCGCAAAATCTGGGTGACCGCCTCGACGCGTCTGAACGGCAGTCCGCGGAATCCATCGCCGCGATCAGTAAGCAAATGCAGGAATTGGCCGATCGTCTCGCGGCAAATCATGACAATGCGCTTCAAAGCCTTGCTTCCAGCGTTGGTGGTAAAGACGACAAGACGCGCGAAATGCTCGATGAGGCCTTAGGGCAAGTGCGCACAGAAATTCAGTCGGTTGACGCGCGCGTTCAGTCGATGATCGCGCCGCTGCAGCGTGACTTTGCTGCCTTTGGCGAGCGCTTGGAAAAGGCGGAGCAGGGAAGTCTCGCGGCCTATGCTGAGCCAATTTATGATCCCAATCATGCTGTTGATTTAGGTGGGCCTGCTCGAGAAGAGGTGGCCTTTGTCAATCCGGCAGAGTTGCCAGATGACGATGGCTTCAGCTATGAAACCCGTCTGAATTCGCTGGAAAAGCCGCAGTTTGACGATCCATTCTTTATGGATAGCCCGCATGGAAAACCTGCGGCTGCTGCTGCAAGTCCTGCGCGGCGCGGTAGTTTCGGCTCGCCCTTTCCAGACGGCGATGACGTCGAATCCCTGAACGACTTTGCTGATCTGCGCGATGATGTGCCAGACCCGCTGGCAGGTGGCCACGATCCATTTGGCGGCGAGTTGGCGTCAATGGCGCAGGATGCGAACAGCCCGCTCGATTCTGATTTCGATGATGGCCTAGGGTCTTTGGATCATGACTGGGATGCGCCAAGCAGCGCAGCCAGCACTGCACCTGACTATTTGGTCGCTGCCCGTCGGGCTGCAAATCAGGCGGCTGCTGCACGCGAGGCCGCCCAAAACAAGAAGAAGCCAGCACTGTCGCTTAAGGCACCTGGCGGCAAAGATAAAAAGGCCGAAGCCCAAAACGCAAAGGGCCAAAACGCAAAGACCAAGCCTGCTGCCAAGGCACCAGCAGCCCAAGCCGGCAAAGAGGCCAGTAAAGACGGCGCTAAGTCGAAAGGGCCTTTGTCGCCCGTCGGCATCGCAGCCGCCGCTGCATTGGTGGCAACCGGTGGCTTTGCGGTTTATAGCCAACTGCGCCCGTCGTCCAATGCTGACGAAAAGCCAGCCGCGCTTAAGCAAGAAAACGTGCCTTTACCGCCAGAACTTGCAACGCAAATGGCCACGCCTGCACCTGTCGAAGGCGCAGTACCTGCCCCCGGTGCGGACGCCACCCAACCTCCAGCAGCGACTCCAGTCGCCGCAGACCCTGCGACCGGGCAACCTGCCGCTGCAGCCCCTGCGGCTGCCCCAGCCGCAGCTGCGACCCCCAGCATCGCAAGTCCGCCACCGCAATTGCCAAAGGCGCAATTGGTGCCACCTACTACTAAGGCTGCGACACCGCCTCCTGCTACGCCGCCCGCGGCTAAGCCCGCTCCAACGGCTCAGCAGGTCGAGGCTGCTCGTATCATGGCGTCTGCTGATGCACAGGCTCGCGCCGCAAAAGCCCGCGCCGAGGCTCAGCGGGCACGCTTACGCTCCGCTACCTTTAATGCAGCCCGACCTGATGCCGCACCGCGTCCGTCTCAGCGCCCAACCACACCGCGCGTAGCCACAGTCGCGAAAGCACCAACTGCCAGTGCAGCAGCACCCCCACGCGTGGCTTCGGTGGCCGCACCTGCGCTGGTAGCCACGGCCGCAGCCGCAGCCCCAACCCGTGTGCCAGCAACCCCAACAGTCGCAGCGCCTGCCGCCGCTGTTGCCGCAGCGCCAAGCCAGCCACGCGCGGTCCCGCCCGTCGCATCTGGTGCAGCGCCTGCTAGCGGTTCCCTGTTCGAACAAGCAATGGCACGAGAGCAAGCTGGTGACGCCGCCGGTAGCGTCGCGCTTCTGCGCCGCGCTTCTGATGGTGGCGATACACGCGCGATGAACCGCTTGGCGAGAAAATTTGAGAATGGCGATGGCGTTCCCAAGGATTTGTCGCAAGCACGCGCTTTGACCGAACGCGCTGCAGCGCGCGGTAGCCGTCAAGCGATGCACAATCTGGGCGTCTATTACGCCAATGGCGACGGCGTGCCACAAAACATGGCGCGTGCCGCCGAAAGCTTCCGTCGCGCCGCCCAACGTGGCGTCACAGACTCCCAGTTCAATTTGGGCGCAATGGCCGAGCAAGGCCTTGGCGGTCCAAAGTCTGACGTGCAAGCCTATTATTGGTTTGCCTTGGCTGCCCGTGGCGGTGATCAGGATGCGTTGGCAAAAGTTCGAGAAATTGGTGCCCGCCTCACGCCAGAGCAACGGACCGCACAAGATCAATTAGTTGCAAAATTCCGTCCCGAGAGTGGATCACAAGACTAGGTGCCCCTATGTCGACCCCTAATTTAGGTATTGTTGAAGGTTATTTCGGTCAACCATGGTCTTGGGATGACCGCCGCGCTGTGGTTGAGATGTTAGCCCCTTATGGCTATCGTTTTTTCCATTATGCGCCCAAGGGTGACCCCTTCTTGCGCCGCCGCTGGGTAGAGCCGCATCCACTTCAGGAAGCTGGGCAGATTTCGCAGTTTGTTGCGTTCTGTAAAGGCTTTGGTGTTCGGGTCGGTATTGGCCTCAGCCCCTATGAAGCCTTCAATGACTTTAACGGCACCGTGCGCAACACCTTTATCAACCGTGTTGAAGATTTGGCCTCTCTGGGAATTCAGGACCTCGGTATTTTCTTCGACGACATGCATTCAAGTCTGCCCGATCTCGCACAGCGGCAGATTGAAATCATGCATTTGGCGCGCGATACTGCCCCGCAATTAAAGCTATCCATGACCCCGACCTATTATTCCAACGATCCTGTGCTGGACCGGGTCTTTGGCCGCCGCCCTGAGCATTATCTGCGGGAGTTGGGCTTGGGCCTTGATCCAAGGGTCGACATTTACTGGACGGGTGAGGAAGTTTGCGCGCGAGAAATTTCAGTTGGCCATGTGCGCGAGATTGGGGCTGTGTTAAAACGTAAGCCTCTGTTGTGGGACAATTATCCCGTCAATGATGGCCCTCGGATGAGCCAGTTTCTGCACTTGCGCGGATTTACCGGGCGCTCCCACCGTTTAGCGGATTGGGTGTCTGGCCACGCCCTCAATCCCGCTTTACAGCCCCATCTGACCTGCATTCCTGCGATTTCGCTCGCCATCGCATACCAACAAGGTGATGACTATTGCTATGGCGCGAGTGGTCATGCTGCAGCGGTAAAGGTCTTAGGCTCCGAACTAGCCGAGATGGTGCGCGCCGACATCATGAGCTTTCAAGACCTTGGGCTGACCAAGCTTGGTATGCGGCGCCAAGCTTTGGTTGACCGCTATCAGCCGATCAATCACCCGGCGGCGCGCGAAATTCTGGCTTGGTTGCAAGATGAATATGCGGCGACAACCGAAATGGTCCAAACGCAATAAGGATCTAGCGGCGGCTGCTTGCACGTGCCCGGGCGAGTTTCCGGCGTGACAATAGGCTTGGCCCCTCTGTTGTATCAGCATCCGCCAAGACGCCCATCAAGCGTTCTTTCAACAGGGTGATCCGCCGCGTGTCTGACAGTTTTAAGCCACCGCGATCGCGCAAATAAAACGCATCTGTCGCCCGTTCGCCCACGCTATCAATATGGGCGGAGGTCACGTTTAAGCCCTCATCCTCAAAGACTTGCGCCAAATCAGCCAACAGGCCTGTCCGATCTCGGCCGGAAACTTCGACGATGGTATCAAAGGCCGCGCCGTCATTATCGATCATGATGACGGGCTCGATTGCAAACGCTGCCGTGCGGTTGGTTGGCTTTTTGACCATGCCTAGATTTACTGCGGCGAGACTATCGCGAGCCGTCTTACGCTGTGCATCTAGTGCAGCCTCTAAGCGGCTAAACAGGCGGTCGATGGCATCTTGTCGGCCTTCGCCAAAGGCGGCGCCGGATTGATCTTGCAGGGCAAAGACGTCGAAGGCTTGGCCACTTTTGGACGTGTGGATCCGCGCATCAATGACGTTCGCGCCTGCTTGCGCAAATACGGCCGACAGGGCAGCAAACAGGCCAGGTTGATCGGGTGATAGGACCAAGACCTCCGTGGCACCGCGACTGGGCGCTGGCCGCGAAGCCAACCAGACGGACGATTGCTGCCGCAAGGCCTTGGCCACTTCCGCTGCATGCCATTTCTGCTGGTCACTATCGAAGCCGAGCCAATAAGCGTCTTCGAGGCTGGTAAAGAATTCGGCGAGGATGGGGTCAATTAAGGCCTGCGCCCGGCGCTCATCGGCTTGAGCCCTTAACTGACGCCGCACAAAGCCTTCATCGGACCGGCCACCCCGCAGCGTGGCTTCGGTTAGCTTATAAAGGTCGCGTAACAATTGCGCCTTCCAATCATTCCAGACACCTGGCCCCACCGCGCGAATGTCGGCCACCGTCAGCACCAACAACAAGCGCAACCGCTCCAGAGTACCTACTGTGGCTGCAAAGTCGGTGATGGTTTTGGGGTCGCCGATATCGCGGCGCTGCGCCACTTCACTCATGATCAGATGATGGCCGACAAGCCAAGCAACCAACTCAACTTCTTCGGCATCAAGACCCAGACGGCGACAGGCAATGTTGGCCGCTTTTGCCCCTTCAATCTGTTGATCGCCTTCACCCTTGCCGACATCGTGAAGCAGCATGGCTAGGTAAAGCGCGCGGCGGTTGGCTATACGGGGGAAGAGTTCGGTTGAGACGGGGAGTTCCTTGCTCAAGCGGCCATGTTCAATGTCTGAGATATTAGCGATGCCGCGCAAAGTATGCTCATCCACCGTGAAGTGATGATACATATTGAACTGGGTTTGGCCAACAATCCGCCCAAATTCCGGGACGAGTTTTCCCAACAGACCAGCCTCGTTTAAAAGGCCCAGCGCGCGGGCGGGGTCCTTTTGGGAGGTGGCAACTTCCAAGAAACTTGCGACAGACTTCGGATCGTCGCGCATGATCCGGCCCTTCGCCGCCATACTGGTAACCCGAGCCAACGCGGAGGGGTCGATATCAAGGTCCAAGCTATCGGCCATTTTGAAGATATCGATCAGGGCGGACAAATCATCGGCTACTTGTTCTGGATGAGCAAAGCCGATGCGTCCATGGTCTTCCACAAAGCGAGGATCGTCTAATAGTTTGGCCTTCTGCGGGCTAGCAAAGAAGCGCGAAATACCACGAGGAGCCGCCTTTTGCCGGTCGAGCTCCAGTCGTGCCGACAAGATGCGCGTCAAGGAACCCACTTGCTTGGTGACAAGAAAATAGCGCTTCATAAAGCGCTCTACCGCGGGATTATCGGCCCGGTCGCCATAGCCCATACGGCGGGCCATTTCGGGCTGCAAGTCAAAGGTCAGGCGCTCTTCCGCCCGCCCCGTTAGGAAATGCAGGTGACAGCGGACGGTCCATAAGAATTCAGCGGCCTGATTGAAATGCTTCATGTCTTCGCGGCTGAAGATACCTTTTTCGACAAATTGGCTGACCTCATCGGTGCCGTGAATATATTTGGCGATCCAGAAGAGGGTATGTAGATCGCGAAGGCCGCCTTTGCCGTCCTTGATATTGGGCTCAACCATATAGCGGCTTTCACCCGTGCGGCGGTGACGATTATCGCGCTCGGCCAATTTCGCCGCAACAAAGTCTGCTGCCGTGCCGTCAAACAAGTCCTTGCGCAGGCGGATTTCCAACTCGCGGAACAAGAGCTTGTCGCCACAGACAAAGCGCGTCTCAAGCACAGAGGTGCGGATCGTCATGTCTTCACGTGCGGCGCGCAGGCATTCAGAAATCGTGCGCGAGGCATGGCCGACCTTAAGGCCCATGTCCCACAACATATAGAGCATATATTCAATCACGCTCTCGGCCCAAGACGCATCCTTGATCGGGCGGACGAACATTAAATCGACATCCGACGACGGGGCCATGGAATTGCGGCCATAGCCGCCGGTGGCACATACGCTCAACCGCTCGGCCGCGGTCGGGTTGCGGGCGCGAAACACGTGGGTGATCGTGAAATCATAGAGTGCTGAGATCACTTGATCTTGCACTGCGGCTAACAGGTGCGAGCAATCAAGCCCGCCTGCGCCGCTCTCCAACCGCTCTTGCGCAATCAGACGGCCGCGAAACAAAGCCCCTTTGAGCAGGTCCAGAGCCCGGGCTCGCGCCGCCTTTTCATCACCCAAATGATCCAGTGCTGCAGCCGACAATTGCACGCGCAGGCGGTTGCCATCGACAACGGCTTCAATCGTCCAGGGCTTTAACGGGGTGCGCTTTGGTTTGCTCATGCAACTTCATGCACGCACAGGGGTTGATTTGTCATTAGGAAGCGTGCGGCGGAACTGCCAATCCTGCGCTTTCTCTTAAGCGGATGCAGGCTCTGGGGCCCAAAATTGTCTGAGCCTGAAGCCAGAGCTGGCGGTTTTATCGGCGCAAAACCACGCCACACCGCTGGTGGGCAAATGCTCTCGTAACTGCACTTGCCCATGATCTTGGCCCGTATCGCCCTTCATCAGGCTGCGCGCCAGATCATGCAGGCCCGGATCATGCGCAATGATCATCACGCGTGCGGCCTTAGCTGTCTTGGCCGCATTCAGATAAATACTGGGTGCCGCCAGATACAGCTGACGCAGCAAATGAACCTGCGCGTCTGGGAACGAAGGCTGGCAGGCATCCCAAGTCTCGGCGGCGCGCAAAGCGGTGGAGACCAATGCGAGCTGGAGGTCACAACCCGCCTCTTTCAAACGAGCCGCTTGGGTAGCAGCCTGAACCCGCCCACGCGGGGTCAAGCCGCGACTGAAGTCATCACGTGCTTCATGGGGGCGAACGGCTTTGCCATGGCGAAACAAGATGAGGTCGGTCAGCATGGGCTTTTGGGCGTCCTTGAGGGCAAGGCATCAGCCATAGCCTGTTTCGACAACTATTCTGACATGTCGCTGCACTTTTTTCTGTCGCCTGTCGAAATCCTCCTGAGTAACTTGCAAAGGAAATTGGTCAGGTAACTGATCTGGACGATCATAATCTTCCTTGCTCCCTTAGGAGCGCTGTTCCCACATCTGTTGTCAATGAGGTGTCAAAGAAGTCCCATCGTGTCGAAGGCACCGAACCCCAAAGTTCAAGCGCGCACCCAACCATCTCACGGCTAAGCTCCATTTCGTTTTTCTTGGCTGCCGCGGCCGCGACCGCCAGACAGCGCCGCGCCGCGATGTAGACACCACTTGTAAGCGAGCGGGCCTCGCCATCTCGCTCGAGGATTCTCGCTTCATCCGCACTTAGGCCACGAGAAGCTGCGCTCTCTTGCAGGCGTTTTGTGCACGAAGTTGCGACTGCAAGATCGCTGTTCTTAACTGCCCATTCGGCGCAGGCTGCTAGCGCCCTTTCGCGCTGTTCAGGTGTGCTTTCTTTAGCGAGAAAGGCATCCAATCGCGAAAGCCCGCGACCGTCGCTCAGATCGGCTAAAACGGCTGTCTCAGCCGTCAGTTTCAGATCATCGAACGCTTCCATCAGACGATTGGAGCGACGGAGCATTTCAATCACGGTGCTGTTGGCGCAGCCTGACCAACCTCCGCAAATATAATTTGACGGCCATGCCACGCCACGCGGTCGCCAAGCCTGAATTAGGGAATCCGCTCGAGCCGTGTCACCAAGCGCCGTCCAAGCTGCCACGGCTGCTACAGCGCTGACGGCGACGCGGCTGTTAGAAGCCGAAGTTGAATTTCGGTTGGTTGTCGCTCTTGCTTTTTGGTCGAAGTCTTCGGCCATTGCTATTGCTTCGGGTGCGGAAGCAAAAGAGGCGATTACAAGCGCCGCGCGAGGCCAGTCGAGTTCAGTTCGCCCTGTCGATTTGAGCATTTCTCGGGCCACGCGAACAGCCAAATCACCTCGCCCAGCCTTCTTCGCCGCCTCGACCAGTTTCCATGACTGCTCCCAAAGCTGGTGCTCGGCATTGGTGCCCGCCTTAGTTCTCATGGTTGCGATATCTGTTGCCTCGTCGAGACTACCCGCCGCCATCAAAATCTCAAGACGAACAGCGCGGTCGATCCCGCGCTCAATTCTATCTAGTCGTTTCAAAGCGTCTAGATCACCCATAATGCCGAATGCGTCAGCCAGCGACATAATCGACAAGTCTGACTCAGACCGGGCTGCTTCGCCACTACGGTGGAAATTGACGATCTCTTGCTCCCAAGCAGCGAGGGCCGCGACTGCCAGCCCACGACTGGGCGGTGTCGCCTTGGATTGTCCGGCAATTCGCCCCCGTCCAATACTTTGTGCATAAGCATCCCAAATCTCTTGCAACCCGATGACGCGTAACCTTTCTCCGCCCGCCGTCACGATCTGGCCAAAAATGAAAGATTGGGGTCTGATATCCCGTCCAAAATTAGTTAGGGGAAGGAGTGCGGTAACCGGTTCAGTGCCGCGCTGATCTGCTTCTAAGACAGAGATCACCACTGATTGTGACTCTAGTAATGGGCGTATAGATGCCTCGTAATAGGCTCTGCCTGGGCTGCTGTCCGGATCGGCAGAAGACGGCCTCCATCGGTCTAGTTGCGCCAAGACGTCGGGTGCGTGCGCGAATTCGGGTTTGCGGCGAAACGACCAATCACGAGCCTCGACGCCAAGAAGGCATATCGCGAGGTCGGTTTCGGATCGGCAGTTGGCGACATCGTGCGTCGTCAACTCTGGGCGCTGCGCCGTCGCGTCAGTCGCACAGAGAAGTGAAATGGCAGATAGCGCGGCAAGGATCACTCGGTTCATAGCTAGACGATATGCAGCAGACTTCAACCTGTAAAGCCCTAACCGAAATGCCCTACCATACCGCGAATATCCGGCGATTTGACGCCGCCAGCGCGGGGTTAAGCCACGACTGATATCATGGCGCGCTGCACTTTTTTCTGTCGCCTGTCGAAATCGCGATCCGCTCAGGTGTCATGCTGGTGAGAATGCGAGAAGCAAGAGCTGCTTCCCCGTCTCTGAGATGTTTGAAGGAGCAGAAAATGGTTGAAGCTGGCACACAGCGAAAGTTGCCGCCCTGGTTCTGGGCGGTCGCAGGCCTAGGCATTGCGTGGAATATCTTTGGCCTTGTCCAATTCATGGGCGCGGTCACAGCAACTTCCGCAAGTCTGGCGGCCAAGGGCATGACGCCGGAACAAATTGATGTCTATCTGTCGATCCCGTTCTGGATGAATTTTGCTTTTGGCGTCGGCGTCATTGGCGGGTTGATTGGCTCAATCCTGATGGTGATTAAGAATAAGGCTGCCCAGCCTGTCCTCTTGGCTTCACTGGTCGCCTATGTCGCCCTTTATGTTGGCGACATTGTCCATGGCGTGTTTGCGGCCTTGGGCCCGCCGCAAGTGATTGTCCTCACTGTCGTAGTGGCGATTGCTGCTGCCCTTTTATGGGTCGCCCATTTTTCCAACAAGCAGGGCCGCTTGGCCTGATCTCAATCCCCCCCTCGACCAGACGATATGTCTGAGTCATAAAACCAATGGAGACTGACAATGCAATTCATGTTGATTATGAACGAAACCGAAGCCGAACGAGATAAGCGCAATGATCCAGCTACAGCTGGGGCCTATTGGGGTGGCTGGACGGCTTTTGTCCAAGCGATCCAGCAAGCCGGTATCGTCATTAATGGTGATGGGCTGCAGCCGCCCCATACGGCGACGACCCTGCGTATCCGCGACGGCAAGCGTGTGGTCCAAGACGGGCCGTTTGCCGATACGAAAGAGCAATTAGGCGGCTATTTCATTATCGAGGTGCCAGACCTCGATGCAGCACTTGAGTGGGCCGCAAAATCGCCGGCGGCCAGTGGCGGCTCGATTGAAATTCGCCCAATCATGCCACCTCCTCCCCAAGGCTAAACATGGGCGATGCGCGCGTCACTCCGGCCCCGGTTCCCGGCAAGGACAAAATTGTCGAGACGGTGGTTGGCGCGGCGCGCGCCTCCTATGGTCGCCTTGTTGCGCTTTTGGCCGCGCGCGATGGGGATTTGGCTGCCAGCGAGGATGCCTTGTCAGAGGCCTTTGCCGCAGCCCTAGAGACGTGGCCCAAGCGCGGCATTCCTACAAATCCCGACGCGTGGCTTTTGACCACCGCGCGTAACCGCCTGATCAATGCCCATCGGCATGAGGCCGTAAAGCTGCGTGGAATGGACGAGATTTTACGAAGGATGGACGCCCCGTCTGCGGCCCGAGAGCCGATCCCAGACCAACGCTTGGCCTTGATGTTTGTCTGCGCCCACCCCGCCATTCAAGAAGATGTTCGGACGCCCCTGATGCTGCAAACCATCCTCGGCCTTGATGCTGCCCAGATCGCCTCGGCCTTTCTGGTCTCACCCACCACCATGGGCCAACGTTTGGTGCGCGCGAAGGCGAAGATTAAGGCCGCCGGCATCGGGTTTAAAGTCCCCGATCTCGAGGCGTTGCCCGGCCGTTTGGAAGATGTGCTTTCGGCGATCTATGCCGCGTTCGGAACGTCGTTTGACGCCGTCGCAGGCTCCGATGATTGTAATATGTCCCTGGCTGAGGAGGCCATTTTTCTCGCCCGCGTGCTGGTGTCCCTGATGCCGCAAGAGCCGGAGGCTTTGGGTCTGTTGGCGCTGATGCTCTATGTCGATGCACGCAAGGCTGCGCGTTGGGGCCCAGACGGGGCCTTTGTGCCCCTCAAGGATCAAGATGCGACCTTGTGGTCACGCGCCAAGATCGTCGAGGCTGAAGACCTTCTCGTCCGCGCCGCAAAGCTGAACCGGCTTGGCCGGTTTCAGATCGAAGCGGCCATCCAGTCGATCCATGTCCAAGCCCCCATCACAGGCACGACCAATTGGGCGGCGCTGCGGTCTTTTCATGAACTCCTGCTCACCCATCGGCCCAGCATTGGCGCCTTTGTCAGCTATGCCGCCGTCCTGCAAGCCATGGGGCAGGGCCGCTCTGCCCTTGAGGTTCTCTCCAGCCTCGATGCCAGCGATGTCAGCACCTATCAGCCCTTTTGGGTGACCTTGGCCGCCGCCCATCGTGCCTGCGACGAGGCTAGTGCCGCAGCGGTCGCGATGGAGCGCGCGATAGGCCTGACGGAAAATCCAAAGGTGCGCGCGTTTCTGTTGCGCGAGCGGGGTGACTAATTCATGGCGAAAAAATCTCACCGCATAGGAGGTGAAATCAAAAGCCTCGAAGCGCTTTGCGCTCGGATAACATCGCGTGCGGGTTGGCCACAGGGGAACGCCTGGGTCGGGGACGTCTCAGATATTCGTCAATCCAAAGTTCCAGTTATGTTGGCGCAAAAGCTCGGATTTGAACCCACAGATGCGCACGAGTTCCACCCAATAAGCATACAAAAGGCAGCACAAATCTTGGCCTATTTGTGCCGCGAGAGTCTCGCCTATGGTCGATGGCACTTTCGTAGGGCCGAAGCGATTGCACTTGAAAAAATGTTGATCGACGAGTTAGGCCCATCAGCTAGGTTTTGGTCCAGCAATCCTGGCGAACATCTTGTTGAAGTAGGCAAAGAACTAAAATCTTCCTACAGCACGGGCACTCCATTGTCGTCAGCAACCTTTGAATTTGGCGTCTTTGGTAGCAATCAGACCCGGGGCTTCATCTTTTGGGTGGAGGACGAAGATTGAATAGGCTTTGAAATCAGAGTCCTATGCGATTGATTGGCCGAGAAATGCACTAGGTTTAGTAATGCGCTCCGCGCTGTAGGGTGCGTTCCGGCAGGAATGCACCTTGGTCTCGCAAATCCTAAAATCATTCAAGCTAGTGTCAGCCAAATGACTCGGAACGGCTCAATGCGTCGCTCCGCTTGCCTTGAAGCCGCCCGACAATTCTGTTTGCGCAAGCTGGGGTGTCAAGGGGTGAAATCGACTTCGTCGACGCGCGAAGCGCGCCCCTTGACACCCCATCTTGCGCGCTCAAACTCGAGCACAGCCTTTGCCTAGGCAGAGTCTGTGGCAAAGGCTGTCTAAGTTAAAAGAACCGAATCCAAGACCTCAATCCTGAGGTGGTGCAGTCCTGTCGGACCGCACCCTACAAGATGACCTCATAAACGTCTGCTTCCGAGCAACCGCCAACCCACCCCAAACGGCAACCCCTGGCGCCAAGCCCCCTAATGCAGCTTAAACTTCGGTCGGATGATGTGGTTGACGTGGCCGATGACGATCAGGGTTACGCCGCGCCACCAGCCGTGGATGGCAATCAGATGCATCCGGTAGAGCGACTGATAGACCATGCGGGCGACCCAGCCTTCCACGCGCATACGGCCGCCAACCAGATTGCCCATCAGGCTGCCCACGGTGGAAAAGCGGCTGAGCGACACCAGCGACCCATGGTCGTGATAGACAAAATCCTGTTGCGGCTGGCCTGCTTGGGCGCGGACCAAATTATGGAAGACTTGGCTCGCCATTTGGTGGGCGGATTGGGCGCGCGGCGGGATCGGGCGGTCGCGGCCAGGAAGCATGCACGAGGCGCAATCGCCCAGCGCATAAATGCGGTCGTCATTGCTGGTTTGCAGGCTTGGGCGCACGATGATTTGATTGCCGCGCGTCAGCTCCAGATCGCCCAAGGTGCGGATTTCTTCTGCGCCCTTTACCCCCGCGGCCCAGACAATCAAATTGGCCTCAATCACGGCCCCAGTACTGGTATGGACCTCATTCTTGGCCAGCCGGACCACTTGGGTATTGTCCAGCACTTTGACGCCCAGCTTCTCCAACTCATGCTTAGCACTTTCAGCCAGCTTCTCGTCCAGCGCGGGCAAGATACGTGGCCCGGCCTCAATCAGCGACACTTCGAGCTTTGATTCATCAAACACTTCGAGGCCGTAATGGCGCAGCGCCTTGGCAGCATTATAAAGCTCTGCCGAAAGCTCTACCCCCGTGGCACCGCCACCCACGATGCAGATACGCACGGCGGCTTCAGTATTGCCTGTTTGATGGGCGTGATTGGTGCGCAGGCAGGCGTTGAGAAGCTTTTGACGGAAACGGTCGGCCTGTGGGCGGTCTTCCAGGAACATGGCATGTTCGCGCACGCCCGGTACCCCGAAATCATTTGAAATGCCGCCCATCGCCAGCACAAGATAATCATAGCGAATGGTGTGCCTGCCAATAATCTCCTCACCGCGTTCGTCCAACAAAGGTGCGGTGGTGATGGTGCGCGCGGCACGATCCACGCTTTCCAGACTGCCGTTGAAAAACCGATAGCCCCAACGCACCGCATGGCCGCCATAGCCCACTTCATCCAGATTAGCATCCAGCGACCCTGCCGCTACCTCGTGCAATAAGGGCTTCCAGACATGGGTCAAATTCCGGTCGACCAGAATGATGTCATGGGCTTTCCGGCCATAGCGCGATCCAAGCAAGCGAACGAGTTCGAGGCCACCGGCGCCGCCGCCAACAACCACAATTTGTGTCTTTCTCTGACCCACTCGATTCCCCTGCGATCGCGACATTGCGCCCGTCGGCCTTATCAGTGAAAGGACGGCGGACTCAAGCCAGAACTTAAAGATCATCCGGTGTGCGGGTTTTTCGCTTATGGATCGGGCAGTCTTTCAGCCCTCTGAGTTAAACATCCGCCGTCGACGCATTTTGTTTGTAAAAACCAAATCCTGTGTTTAGCCTCAACCAAACTATCGCTTTGTCTAGATTCGATTGGATGAGTTCCAGATGCAAACCTGTTTGAATTGGCTTATTGCTTGCCTGATCTTGGCTGGATTTTCAGTCACCCCGCATGCCGCACAGGCGCAAGAGCCGATCATCGACATGCATCTACATGCTTCTTCTGCCAATGAGCAGGGTCCAGCCCCTCTGGCCATGTGCGCCCCGATGGACCCTATGCCGGTCTGGGATCAGACCACGGATTATGAGACCTTCATCACGGCTTGGTTCAAAAACCCAAAATGCGCCAATCCGATCTGGTCGCCCATGACCGATGATGAGATCCGCACCAAGACCTTAGAAATCATGAACCGCCGCAATATTTTCGGCGTTGTCAGCGATAAATATGCGCGCTTGAAAGTGTGGAAAGCGGCCGCCCCAGACCGGATCATGAATGGCCTACTACCAGAGCTTCCGCCCAAGGGTAATCTGACCAAAGAATTTGCCGAAGCCAAAGCTGCTGGCATTATCACCATGATTGGCGAGCTTGGCACCCAATATATCGGCATTGCGCCCAATGACCCCCGGATGGAGCCGATTTGGGCGGCGGCCGAGGCCAATGATCTGCCGGTCGCGCTGCATGTCGGCCCGGGCCCCCCGGGGGTCGCCTATGCGCCGGGCTCCGGCTATCGCGCGCGGCTAAGCAGCCCGTTGTTGCTCGAAGATGTGTTGGTTAAGCATCCCAAGCTGCGCATCAATGTGATGCATGCGGGCTTCCCCATGCTGGATGACACTTTAGCCCTGATGTATGCGCATCCGCAGGTCTATTTAGACACTGGCGTGATTGTCTACACCCAGCCAAAGCCCACCTTTTATCGCTATCTGCAAGCTTTGGTGGACGCTGGATTTGGCGAGCGCATCATGTTTGGCTCGGACCAAATGATCTGGCCAGAGACGATTGAAGTTGGCATCAAAGTGATTGAGGACGCACCTTTCCTAAGTGCCCAGCAAAAGCGTGATATCCTGTATAATAATGCAGCCCGCTTCCTGCGCTTAGACGAGGCAACCCGCGCCAAGCATCGCGCCATGGGGGGCAAATAATCTAAGCGCCCGCAAAGAAGCTTTTGTCAAAGCCTTCTACCAAGGGCAGGGCCTCTTTGACTTTATCGATTCCAAGCGCGGTCAGCTTTAGGCCTTTGCGGCGACGGTCTTCAGCGGCGAGCTTTCGGGTGACCAGCCCGTCGCGATCTAAGCGGCTGATGATTTGCGATACCAGCATGCGGTCTAGACGTAAGAAGTCGGCCAATTGCTGCTGCGATAAATTGCTGCCGTCTTGGGTTTTCCACCCGATGGTGGCCAGCAGGGCAAATTGCGGTTGGGTCAGGGATAAGGGTCGCAGGATATGGTTGAGGCCGCGCTGCCAAGCCATGAAATTCACCCAATATTGGAAGCCCGGACTCGCTTGCGGTCCGGTGAAGTTCGAAATTTTCGACCAATCCAAACAACAATCTCCTTCCAACAACTCACTCTGTTATCGCTTCGGCTTCACGTTTCAAGCCTTGCAAGGTCAAGGGCAAACCGCGATTGAGCGACGGCCCAATTAGCCTAGCAAATACAAAGCTTGTTGCCCCTTTGAAGTAAACCCCATGGGTGACGCGTGTCCCCAGAGTGGTCGCTTCAATGCGATGATCAAAGCCCATTTTGCAGCCTGGCAATTGAGATTCAACGATGAATTGGAAGGGGCGGCTCACCGAAACGACTTGAATCTTAGCCCTCGGCCCTGAACGAGGTTGCAGCCAGCCTTGCGCATTTTCACGCAGGCCATCGGGTAGAGACACTGCCGCGACTTCCTCATCCCATTGGGGCCAGCTTTCGATGTTTTCATAGAGGGAAAACACGGTTTTGGGGTCTGCTTGGACAATGACTTCATGTGCGATCATAGCACGCGCTCCAGCTCTATTCATAAATGTGTTTACAAAATAAGACCGCGAGCTTCCACTGTCAAGTTGGCCGGTCTCTCGCAGGGGGTGGATTTGACCTCAGGACGTGATTCCGCCACAAGGCATGCCAACAACCTCCCACTCCAAAAAAAGATTGAGACGTGAATGGCGAACCGTGCACTTTTGGCGACTGAAGCCAAGGCTTGGCCCTTTGAACAAGCCCGTTTGCTGCTGGATCGGGTCAAGAAAATTGGCAAGCAGGGCCCGGTTATCTTTGAAACAGGCTATGGCCCCTCGGGCTTGCCCCATATCGGCACGTTTGGCGAAGTTGTGCGCACGACCATGGTTCGCCAAGCCTTTATTGCGCTGACCGATGGTACGGTTGAGACCCAACTTATCTGTGTCAGTGATGATATGGATGGCATGCGTAAGGTGCCTGATAATGTGCCCAATCCAGAGGCACTGGTGCCTTACTTGCAGAAGCCTTTGACCGATGTGCCCGATCCATTTGGTACCCATGAAGGCTTTGCCCAGCATAATAATGCCCGCCTGCGCGGCTTCCTCGACAGCTTCGGCTTTGACTATCAGTTCAAGTCCGCGACTGAACTTTATCGCTCTGGCGCGTTTGACGCGACACTTTTGCGCGCGCTGGAAAAGTTTGACGAGATTATGGGCGTCATGTTGCCAACTTTGGGGGAAGAGCGGCGCGCGACCTATAGCCCGTTCCTGCCGATTTCGCCGACAACGGGCCGCGTCCTTTATGTGCCGATGAAAGCGACCGACACCAAGGCCGGTACCGTCACTTTTGCCGATGAAGATGGCACCGATGTTACGGTCCCCGTCACAGGCGGCCATGTCAAAATGCAATGGAAGCCAGACTTTGGCATGCGTTGGGCTGCCCTCGGCGTCGACTTCGAGATGTATGGGAAGGACCATCAGACCAATGGTCCGATCTATTCGAAAATCTGCCGTATCTTGGGCGCAGAGCCGCCGCTGCAATATTGCTATGAGCTATTCCTCGACCAAAATGGCGAGAAGATCAGCAAGTCCAAGGGCAATGGTATCTCGGTTGAGCAATGGCTGACCTATGCGCCGCCTGAGAGCCTATCGCTCTATAATTTCCAAAAGCCACGCGTCGCCAAGAAGCTATATTTCGACGTCATCCCGCGTGCCGTGGATGAATATGTCCAGTTCCTTGATGCCTTCCGCCGGGAAGAGCCTGCTAAGCAGCTCGAAAACCCCGTCTGGCATATCCATAATGGCAACCCACCTCCCTATGGATCGCCCATCAGCTTTGCGCTGCTTCTAAACCTTGTCTCAGCCGCCAATGCTGAGACCAAGGAAGTGCTATGGGGCTTTATCAAGCGCTATGCGCCTGAAGCCACGCCAGAAGTTCAGCCCTTGCTCGACCAACTCGCAGGCTTTGCGGTTGCCTATTACCGTGACTTCATCCAGCCGACGAAGAAATTCCGTGCACCGACGGAGGCAGAGCTTGCTGCCATCTTGGACCTTAAAGCCCGTCTTGAAGCTATGGGGCCAGACATGCGCGACGGCGATGAGATTCAGAATATGGTGTTTGACGTTGGTAAGACCCACCAGTTCGAAAACCTGCGCGACTGGTTCAAAGCGCTCTATGAAGTGCTATTGGGTCAAGAGCAGGGCCCCCGCTTTGGCGGCTTTGTCGCTTTGTTTGGTGTGCGTGAAACCATAGCTCTAATTGAAGAAAGGTTGGCTGCATGGTCTTGAAGCTGCGCGTCGCGACCCCTCACGATATGCCCGAAATGAAGACCTTAATGGCCTTGGCGATTGGGCAATTGATGCATGACTTTCTGACGCCCGAACAAGTCGAAGGCAGTCACGAGACCATGGGGATCGACACCCAGCTGATCGAAGACGGCACCTATTTTGTTGTCCAGGAAGACGATGGCAAAATCGTTGGCTGTGGCGGGTGGAGCAGACGCGGCACGCTTTATGGCGGCGATCACAGTGCCGGGCGCGATAATCGCCTGCTCGACCCTGCGACAGAGCCTGCAAGAATTCGCGCCATGTATACCCATCCAGAGCATGTCCGCCGTGGCATTGGCCAGATGATTATTGATGCCGGCGAAGCCGCTGCCCGCGCCGAAGGCTTTAAGAGTGCGCAAATGGGGGCCACTTTGGCGGGCGAGCCACTCTATCGCCGCTGTGGCTATGAGTTGATCGAAGTGATTGAGAAACATGCCAAAAATGGCGCGATCATTCCCCTCAAGATCATGGGCAAGACGCTTTAGGCCAACAAGAAAGGTCGCTGGTTGCCCAGCGACCTTTCCATTGCCAGACCGGTGAAACGGCCCAGTCTCAATTCGAAGAAAGGCTTGTAATCCTTAAGCCTTCACCTCCGAAGGGATCCTGACAGACATTTCACTAAGGCGCAGACAATGAGACATAGGATCACCTCCTTTCAGTTGCTAATGGGACCACCATAGCGCCTTAGTTTGAGGCGTCTGTCTAGGGGGTGGGGGGAGAAACTTTGAGATTTGACGCTGGGCATCCCCAGACCCAAACGATGTCATCCCGGACGGCCCAGCCAAGTCCCCTGAGGTCCCCGCTCGCCACTTCGTTCCGGCGAGGATGACATTGTGGGCGGAAACTCCCCCATCAACCCTAAACCCCCAACAAGCCGCGCCACAAGACCGCCATTTGATACACGCTCGGCACCCCGATGATCAGCATGAAGGGGAAGGTGATGCCCAGCGATGAGGTGAGATAGATGGCCGGATTAGCGGTGGGAAAGGTGGCGCGCACGGCGGCCGGGGCGTCGATGTAAGAGGCGGAAGCCGCGACGGCTCCGATGACAAAGGCAGATCCCAGCGGCAGTCCCGCCCAAGTCGCAAGGCCTGAGGCGAGGGCCCCATGCACCATTGGCATGACGATCCCAAACACTGCCATGGCCGGGCCCACTTTGGCGAATTCCTTCAGATGCCGTGCCGCCGTCATGCCCATTTCGAGTAGGAAGAGGACAAGCACACCACGGAATAGATCGACAAAGAACGGCTCAATCTTGGCAAAATTCTTTTCGCCGATCAGCCCCCCGATCAAGAGGCCGCCCCCTAGCAAGACTAGGCCGCGCCCGCGCAGGGTCTCCATCAGGATCTCCGTCAGCTTGCCCCTATCCCCGTTAGACCGGCTGAGCGCGAAGCGCCCGTAAAATAGCGCGACCAAAATCGCCAGCTCCATCAAGGCCACCAGGCCCGTGACATAGCCGTCCATCGGTGTGCCCTTACCCTCGGCATAAGTGCGCGCCACCACAAAGGTCACCGACGAGACTGAGCCATAAAGGGCCGCAACGCCCGCGGCATTTGGGGTGTCGAGCCGCAACACAAACTTCGCAACCAAAAAGGCCATGAGGGGGAGGAGGAAGATGAGGGTGGCGATCACCGCGAGCCCGTTTGCAAGATCGGCAAAGGCCACGCCTGCCAGCTCTTGCCCACCTTGTAGGCCAATGGAGAACAAAAGAAAAATCGCGAAAATTTTGATGACGGGCTCGGGTATCTCCAAATCCGACTTGATCAAAGTCGCGATCATGCCCAGCAAAAACGCCAAGGTGATGGGCGAGATTAGGTTTTCCAGTAAGACTTCGACTGGCATCTTCGGCTCCTGATTTGGGGTGCGGTGCCGCTGCTTAGTAGGTCGCCCTCAGAAGGAGAAACCTGAAAAGCTGATGGAATTTATCGGAAAAACCGTGGGCGCTGGCCAAGAGTCAAGCTGCATTCACGTTGACGGCGCGCGGTGATCGCCGCATTAAGTGGGCCATGTATGATGTCGACACCGCCTTTTTGCGCACCTTTGTGACACTGGCCGATACCCGCAGCTTCTCGCGGACCGGCATCCTTGTCGGCCGATCGCAATCGGCGGTGTCAGGCCAGATCAAGAAGCTGGAAGAGATTTTCGACTGCCAATTGATTGAGCGCGATACACGCAATGTCCGCCTTACCGCCGACGGGGAAAAGCTTCTAGGCTATGCACGCGACATGATCGCCTCGGCTGACGCCATGTTGGCGCGCTTCCGGTCGCAAGAGATCGCAGGCGAAGTGCGCTTTGGCTCACCTGAGGATTTCACAACAGCCCATTTGCCTGACATTCTGGCCGCCTTCATGGAGGCCCACCCGCAGGTGATGTTACATGTATCCTGTGCTTTGACTCGAACCCTGATCGATGAATTTGAGGCGGGCTTGCATGACCTGGTGCTGATCAAACAATCAACAGAGCGGGTCCATCCGGGCGCGCGGGCTATCTGGCGAGAGGAATTGGTGTGGGTCGGCCCTGCCAATGATAAGTTGCCAAAGGCCTTTGCAGAAGCCCGTGCGGTGTTTGAAAAGCGTGAGCGGCCTCTGCCTTTGGTCCTGTCACCTTCGGCATGCGTTTACCGAGAACGGGCGCTGGCAGCGTTGGATCGCGCCAAGGCGCCGTGGACAAGTGCGTTTACCAGCCCCAGTCATGCGGGTTGCGCGGCGGCCGTACGCGCAGGCCTTGGCTATGCGGTGATGCCGCGTGGGCTGATCCAAGTGGGCATTGAGGTCCTAGGCGATTGGCCGACGCTCGAAGCTGCCGACATGTGCCTGCTCGAACCCTCCCGCCAAAGCCCAGCCGCCCAAGCACTTGCCCACTTCATTGAAACGCGCATGGCAGAACGTAAGGGCGCGGCGAAGCCATTTTGAGGAATTGGCTTTGGCAATGGCGATGTCGTCATCCCTGATGGCGTCCGCCCATCGGGGGTCTTGTGCCGCAAACTCGCTGAGGTCCCCGCTCTTCGCTGACGCTCCGGCGGGGATGACATCGTTTTGGATGGCTTTTATCTAGAAGCGTTTTGGTGATCCCTTTGGTCCACCAAACCGCTTCGTTTAGCGTGATCGGGCGATTTGTCGCGTCAAGTCCAGATTTCCTTCGGAAATCTGCCGCGTAGCGGCGCGCAGCGGACTTGACCCGTCAAATTGCCCACAAACAATCGAATTTGG
>CALRLV020000003.1:0-28948 GCA_943368895.1 Ferrovibrio terrae | reverse complement strand
GCCGCCAAATTTGCATTTTGAGCACAGCCGAAACGATCCGGCGGAACATTCGTGGCTGTTTTTCGTGGATCGAAAGACGTCCAAGGCTCACAAACGATTGGCTTTGCCTCATAGCGACCAAAAGTGATCAGAATTGGTGCATTGGTTTGGCCTTGTGCCTGATAGGGCCCAGCGGAGATTTTCGAGAAATCAATGCCTGCCAAGAACAAGGCACGCTGGACTTCCTGGGCAACTTGGGCGGCACTTTGACCATTGGTAGCATTGGCCGGCACAGAGACCACAACATTGCCCCGACCGAGGCGAACATATTCTTGCGCGAAGGACTTTAGTTCCGCTGCTTCCTGAACATTTATCCCGATAGCCCCTTCTGGAGCGGAAATGGCCATCCTTGCTTCAACCGGAATGGCTTCTGGAACATAGGCGTCCAACACGGTGCGCTTCAGGTGCGCTTCTTCAATCTTGTCTACTTCAGGCGCTTCTTTAACGGCACGGGAACCGCCACAGGCACCCAACATCATCAGCGCCGAAAACGCGACCGCCATGACAGCGGCTTTGCTCGGCTGAGCGAATGAAGCATATTTCGCGACTACTTTTGTCATCGGCTTCTTCCTGACTCTAATTTACAATATGGCCGATTGGGGCCTGGTAGCGTCCTTGCGGGAGCCCCTTTGAATCGGGCTTTATCATTCGATTCATCCGACCCAAGAGCAGGGCGGCAGAGTCGCTAGCAGGTGCGTATCCGTCGCCCGGTGTCTGGATTTGGTCCATGGTTGTGGATTTCACGATGTATGGTGTGACGATGATCACCAATTCTGTCTCATTGCTTTGGAAATCGCGTGAGCGGAACAAATTCCCCAAGACAGGTAGGTCCTTTAATCCCGGAACACCTTCGATCGATTGGCGCGTCGATTGTTGGATCAAGCCTGCCATTACCATCGAACGCCCAGACGGAAGTTCCATGGTGTTTTCCGCGCGGCGTACCGAAACGCCTGGGATCGACAGACCTCGAATCGTATCGGTCACATTGCCTGCAGCGTCACGGATTAAGGTATCAGCCTGACGGAAGGAAGCTGCTGTCGAGATTTCAGAGACTTCGGTAGAAATCTTCAGTGAGATTCGATCCGGGCTCAAAATGATTGGCGTGAAGCCTAAGCCAACACCAAAGGGCTTGAATTCGACCGAAACGCGATTGCCTTCTTGCGCGGTTGGCACGGGGAACTCACCGCCGGCCAGAAATTTCGCGGGCTCGCCAGACGTAGCAGTCAAGTTTGGCTCGGCCAATGTTCGAGCTAGACCAACACGCTCTAGGGCTTGGATGTTGCTGTCCGTGCGTTGGCCGGTAACCAGTTCACCCGGGCCATAAGTGACTTTGGTAATGCCGGTGGCTGGGTCGAAGGTTTCATTATAGCCGCCAGCACCTGCAAAGAGGCTGGGGTCCAAAAGGCCAGCTTTGCCAGAGTCAAAGGTATTGGAAACCGGACGAATGAAGTTTTGCGCCCAAGTTGAGTCGATTGTTGTGCCACCAAGGAAGGCACCATTGACTGAGAAGCCATTGGCGGTGGCAAATTTAATGCCCCAATCCTCTGGCAGCAATTGGTTCAAAATGTTTGAGGACGATAGGTTCATCCCCAATTGTTTGATGACAGAGCGTTGCATCTCAACGATACGCACCCGCAACATGACCTGATCGCCCGAAAGGACGTTCATCATATTCAGAACTTTATCAGCCCCGCCGGCATATTGTGAAGAAATCCGCAGAACTTGGTCGGCGACCAAGCCATTTGGGACATCCCCGGTAAGAATGACTGATTCCGCAACACTATCGACCGTAACGCGGGCTTCAGGCACCAGTCGTTGGATTAACGCGTTCAGTTCGGACGTGTCGCGAGCCACTCGAACTTCAAGCGTCAAGATCTGACGGCCTTGTGCATCTAAAAAGAAGACGTTCGTTTCGCCAATCTTGGTTCCCAAAAGGAAGCCGCGGCGACTGGTACGCATGACGGCGTCCGCCACGCCAGGGTCTGAGACCACGACATCACGGGCCTCAACCGGCAGGTCGACAATCGCTGATTTGCCGACACCCAACAAGACGCGCTGGGTCGTGACATTATGAGGTGCGGCCTTCGTGACATTGGTTTGACCAACTTGCGCAAGCGCAACATTAGGCAATGCCACAGCGCTCAGCGCGAGGCATGAAACCGTTGCCAAAACACGTTTAGCGGCTTGGGTTCGCTGCATTACTGCCCCCCCCGATACACTTTAACATCCGCTGGTATGGGCTGTGATGCTTGCTGAACATTGATGGTTGCTACCGGTTTGGGGTCACCCGACATTTGAGCCACAGCACCTTGGCTCATCACAGCTTTTCCCGAAGGGGCAATTGTCGCCCCGCCAGCGTCGGCATAGCCGCGCAAAATTACCGATAGATCGCCCAATTTGTGGGCCAATCGAAGTTTCTCGGCATCTGTCGCAGAAAGCTCAACCGTAGCGACACCGCCTGGAATGGTCGTCTTGTCCTTGTCTTGAGTGACAGATTGGTCGATCGCCAAAATCCGAACATTCTCTAAGATCGAGGAAGAAATGACTCTTGACGCCGACTGGCCATTCGAGGTGAATTGCACTTCACGCGTCAGCAGGATGTCGACGCGATCATTTGGCAAGACAAAGCCAGCGACCGCGGTATCCGCGCTGATTGGAAACGAGACGGCGCGCATCCCTGGCGTTAACAAAGCGGCCATTGCGCCGGTCTTTTCATCAACATCCACAATTTTGCTGGCCAGAACGGGTTCGCCCTTCACCATGGCCTGACGGACAATGCCATTGGTAAAATCTTCAATCGCCTTGGGATTTTTCGTCTGAAGGAAGAAGCCAGGCGTTGCGGCGCTTGTGGGCGTATAGGCTTCCCAGCCCAAGGAGGATGGTGAAATCCGTTCGCCGACGACCATATCGCGCTTAGCGACCAAAACATTGACCGTTTCAGCCGCAACTTCTTTGACAGCCACGGGCTGTGCGACTTGCGGATTGGCTGACTGCGAGCGCATCCAAATGAAGGCTCCGCCAGCGACTAGCATAGCACCGCCAATGATCGAGATCTGCCGAATATTCACGCTACGCATCTCCCACTCGGGGTCCCAACTCGGAGTTTTTCCAGAAGGACCCTTAGAGAATCACCCAAATCCAAAATGATTTACGTGACGACCATGCGTAAATATGTTCTAAGAAGAGGTTAACGGCACGACTTCTTTGGTTCAAGAAGTACGAATATTCAGCACAATTTTAAGTTAAATGGTGGGAAACCACAGGGTATAGGGTGTTGCAAGAATTGCCCCTATGCCGAGGGCCACACCATAAGGAACAGCCGCAGATTTTCTTAATAGTCGACGGGCCCAGCGCGGTTGTCTGGGTAAGCCAAAACGCTTCGCGATACGCCGCCCTAAGATCAGACAAATAACTAAAATGCCGCCAGCGATAGCTGTATAAAGTATAAAGGGCATCATCGCAGCGGGACCAAGCCACAATGCTGCTGCTCCTGTTAGCTTGGCATCGCCGCCGCCGTAAACGCCAATCAAGAACATACCCAGGGCAATGACCGTTGTAAGCAAGCCGATACCAATGTGGGCTGCAAACTCATTAAGTCCCAAGCCCATCGGCAGCGCAAAGGCCAGAAAACCAGCTGCGATCAACATATTGAGCTTGTTGGTGATCAAAAAGGTCCGGACATCGCCAATTGCGGCCCAGATCATGGCCGCAGAAAAGGTAATCAAGCCGGCTCCAGCAGCCAATGTTTCAAGTCCAATTGTCATAGAAAACTCATAGCATAGGACCGCTAAGCCAAAGTAAATGAGACACGGAACGATTGCCAAACCGATAGATAAAAAAAGGCGCTTGGTTCGAAAAACCAAGCGCCAATTTTTTTGCAGCTAACAGATATTAGCGCGAGGTACCAACCGAGTTAGCAACTTGGTTGAAGCGGCTGCCCATGTTGTTGCCCAAGGTGCCCAACGAAGTGATCAGAACAACAGCGATCAAAGCTGCGATCAGACCATATTCGATAGCGGTTGCACCAGACTCATTATTGCGGATTTTCGAGAAAAGCTTTTTCATTTTAGGTTCCCATTCTACATGCGACCGGGCGGTTGAAGTCTTGAACGCTTCTAATTCCCTGTGTCCAGAAGGTTTTAGCGAAGACTCATAAACACGGCGTAAACTGAAACATAAAAATTGATTAGACATGCCCTTTTCTCGGCGCAATTGAGACGGGCTCATATTAAGTCTATGTTTTTACATGATATTTTTCTGCCTTATTCTGACAAAATTTCTGCACTTTCTTGGATTCAAGAGAATTAGAGACGAATGTCAAAGTAATATGTTACCAAACTAAACTGAAAAAGAGCGCTTTCAAACCTGGAGACGCATGAATAGATCGCACTGATCTGGCACTTGACTCTACTTTCCCGCAAAGTTTTTAGCTCATCTTGCTTTATATCTTATACGCCCGTGTGTGAGCGCTTTTTCGGGCAAAGCATTTTTCTTGGCAACGACAAGTCTCGACCCTACCTCAGTCGTTAATAGCTGGTTTACAGGTCGGCGGTAAAACAAAGACATGCACGGAGTTTTGTCATGTCCAATTTTGTAAAACCATTGGCCTCGATCGCCTGCGCTTTTGTTGCGCTGGTGGCAGGTTCAGCTGCAGCGCAGTCTTTTCAATTGGAAGTCGACCAAACTCAGCCTCTGCGGTTTGAACGTCCGGTTACTGGTGTTGTGGTTGGCAATGCCAGCATCGCGGATGTGATTGTCCATGATGCACGTGTTCTTTTCGTGGTTGGAAAGTCGGTGGGCACGACTGAGATAACGGCAGTCGATGCCGCGGGCCGCACCGTGTTCTCTGGCACGATCCAAGTGCGCCCAACAAATGTGCGCGACATGATCACCATCCAGCGCGGCAAAGAGATTTCTACTGCAATCTGCCAAGAACGTTGCATTCCCAATGTTCACTCAGAGGGCACAGCCAACGGCAATTCTCCTGCGATGACAGCGATCAACTCGCGCTCGGGATTCGCTGCAGGCTCTGGATCGCGCCGCTAGCGCCTAAATCGTCGTTAATAAATAAAATTTTCAATCGGGCATTAAGCAAGCTGAAAGGCCCGATGTGCTTAGTGTGGCCACGTTGAAGGAGTCGACGATGTCTGCATTGCTCTCGATTATGGTAAAGCGCTTCCGCAACCGTCGCGCGAAGCAGGGCCGGCGCGGCGCGGCGGCCGTTGAGTTTGCCATGGTCGCAACCCCTTTCGTTTTCATGTTGTTCGGCATCTTCGAAACCATGATGATCTTCTTTGTGCAGACAACGCTTGAAGCGGCCGTCGCAGAGGAAGCCCGCAAAATTCGAACCGGACAGGCCCAATCTTTGGCAGCGCCAATCACCAAAGCGCAGTTTAAAGCCAATGTTTGTGCGCGCATGATGGGGTTGGCCGATTGCAACAATCGACTGTTCGTACAAGTTCAGAACCAGCCTGTTTCTGGAACGCTGCCAAACCCTTGGGCTGATGGCACATTGACGCCCGGCTCGGCTGCAGATGAGCCCTATGAGGCCACAGCTGCAAACGCGATTGTTGTTGTCCGCGGCTATTATGTTTGGCCATTGATGACGCCAGGCATTTCAACTGCCATGCGGAATTATTCCGACACCTCTTCAGGCGCGCCGCTTGGTACCAACAACCGTATTATTGCCGCAACATCGGCGTTCCGTAACGAACCGTTTAACTGAGGTTGCTTGTTATGTCTGTGCCAACTTCGCTCAAAGCCCGGCTGAACAATTTGTATCGGTCCGCCCATACGCGCGGTGCCCAACGCGGGGTTTCTGCCGTTGAATTTGCGCTCATTGCGCCCCTGATGATGATGATGCTCTTTGGCGCCTCTGAAGTGAGCCAAGCTGTTAGCGTCGATCGGAAAGTAACTCTTGCGGCTTCGACTTTGGGCGATCTGGCAGCCCAAACCGATCGCGTTAGCTGTACAGACTTGGCTCAAATTGCCAACGTAACGCGCAGTGTGTTCGCACCTTATACTGCGACCAATCCGTCATTGGTTGTTGCCTCGGTCGCTCTTCAGAGCAGTACGCCTAAGGTGGAGTGGAGCCAAGAGATCGACGGCACCGGTGGGTGCGCAAATGTAAACAACAGTCACAGTCTAAAAGTAGGCAATACGGTAGTCGTTGATACCGGCTTGTTTGCGACAAATGGTGGCGTCGTTATCGGCGAAGTAACGCTTCAATACACGTCGCTCGGCACCTCATTTATGTCTAACACGACAACCATGCGTGAGCGCTTTTACTTCCGGCCGCGTAAATCGGCTAAGTTGTGCTTAACAGGTGTTACAACACCGGGTTGTTAAGGCAAAGCCGGCGTCATTCTAAAGCCGCGAAAAGTCCAGCAAAGCGCGCAGGGTCTGCATCAAGAAGCCGCCCATTGAGCGTGTGGATCGGGCGTACCCCTACCAGCGCATTAGTCAGGCAGGCAGTGTGGCACATGTCTAGATCGGTGATCCGAACCCGGCTTTCGGTGACAAGGCCAGACCGGACCAAACGGCCTCGGACAATTCCCGGCAGAGCACCATCGGCCAAGGGCGGCGTTAGCCACATCCCATCTCGGTTGATCATCAAATTGGAGCTTGTTCCACAGGCGATAGATCCGTCTGGCCCGCGCATTAAACCATCATCAGCACCTTGTGCTAGCGCCATATTCAAGGCCACAATATTGTCGACATAAGATAGGGTCTTAAAGCGTGCTGAGGGCGCGCCAGACGACCGATAAACATCAACCAATCGCACATCAACGGCCGGAAACTTAGCGGGAATCGGCGAGATCGTCGCCATTATCGTTGGCTTGCATGGGTCGGGAACTTTCAAGCCGCGTGGGCCCGGGCCGCGCGATACCATCAGGCGCAAGGCCGCCGGTTGCTGTCCGCTTGCTTCGGCTAAGGCCAAAAGACCGCGTTCAATCTCGGCGATGTCAAACGGAAGGACCAAACCTAGGTGGTGCGCGCCATGACCTAGGCGCGCCATATGGTCTTCGAAGAAGCGTATTTCTTGGCCTGTCCACAGAAGTGTCTCAAATAGCCCATCGCCTAAAGTGAAACCGCGATCGGTGGGATCAATGCGGATTTTTGCGATCTCTTCCAATTGGCCATTGTACCAACACATCTCGCCAAGGGGGCTATCTGTCACTGTCGGTCTCCACCATGAGCGGCGATCCGGAGCGCCCGTGCCTTTACCAGGATTTCCTCATACTCCTGAGACGGCTTGCTGTCGGCCACAATGCCAGCCCCGGCGCGTGCGTCAACGTGCCAAACATCATCATGCTTGCGGCAAGCTGCTGTGCGGATCAGCACATTTGAGTCAGCGGAGCCATCAAAGCCCACGCGGATCATCGATCCGCACCACGGACCTCGAGGCTCTCCCTCCAATTCACTTATGATTTCCATGGCCCGAACTTTGGGGGCACCCGTGATTGACCCCGGTGGGAAACAACTGCGCAAGGCATCAAAGAAATCAAGACTTGGTTTTTGTTGTCCACGGACTTCCGATACCAAATGATGCACAGTTGAAAAGCTCTCCAGATCACATAGGCGCGGAACTTTAACGCTTCCGGCCTCGCACACCCGGGCGATGTCATTGCGCATTAAATCGACGATCATCAAATTCTCGGCCCGATCCTTTTCGCTGGCCAACAGCATCGCAGCGCTGCGGGCGTCTTGATTGGGATCTTTGAAGCGCGGCGTGGTTCCCTTGATCGGCCTGGTCTCCAGCACGCCAGAAGCCGTCCGCGAGATGAAGCGCTCGGGCGAATGGGAAGCGACTACTCTGTCGCCAAGATCCAGATAGGCAGCAAAGGGGGAAGGATGGCGGCTCATCAAGCGGCTAAACAAATCCAAGGGTGAATCCCCTGGCTCCAGCTGACCTGAAAATCGTGCCGAGATGTTTGCCTGAAAAATGTCGCCTGCCTGAATATAGTCGATAGCGCGCCCAATTTGGCCTTCTACTTTTGCACGGGATAGGGCAGGGTTGAGTGCCAAATCTGTTGGGACTTCAACAGTTTTGAGAAGTAAGGGTTCTGAGGCTTCTATTTGGACTGCGAAGTTTCGGGCCCGTTCCTCAGCCAGCTCGGCGTTCAACTGTCCCGCTTCCGTAAGTCCCCAAGAGATCACCCAAGCGCTTTGGTTCTCCGCATCAAAGACAGCCAAAGTATCGTACAGTCCGAGCCAAACGTCTGGCCAAGCCTCCGGCCAAGCGACTGTGCTAGTTTCGGGTAAAGATTCAAAGGCATGGCCAAGCTCATAGCCTAAAAGCCCTGCCCAACCCCCTTGGAATGGCCCCATTTCCGGGTGCAGTGCCACCTGCGGTGCCGCTAAAGCCTCTGGCAGACCATAGAATGGATCGCCGCCTTGGCTGCGGTGCCAAACATGGGTGCGTACGGGCTTTGCCATAACATAGGACCAACGAGACAAAGCATGGGCACCACCCCCGATGAACCCAAGGCAGCCCTCTTCATGCCCAAAGCAGGCCAGAGCCTGCAGGGGAGCCTGCCAAGAGAGGGGGCGAATGAATGGATTGGTCACGCAGGCATCTATAAGTCAATTTCGGCTAGCTGTCCGAAATCTAGTAGGTTCCGCTTTCAAGGCGAGGTGGTTGTTTCACAAAAAGCATCAAGAAGAGGCCACCAACGAGCAGAATACCCGTTGATGCTAAGCCAATTTGTTGGCTTTGGAATGCTTTAGTGAAGACGCCAACCAGCATTGGACCCATCCAAACAGTCGCCGATCCCGCTAGCGAGTAGAGGCCAAAGAACTCGCCCTCCATGCCCTTTGGAGCAAGCCGGGCCATCAGGGTGCGTGAGGATGCATAGGCCGCTGTGATGGAAATGGCGATAATAATGGCCCCGCATACAAAAACCACTTCCGGCAAGGTGGTAAACATGGGGGCATTCCAGATCGGCGTGTCGGGCACCACTTCCATGCCAAACACATGCGTCTTGGATTGGGCAGTTAACACGAGCAAGCAGAGTAAGGTCACGCTGATTTCTAAGATGACGGACCATTTAGCGCCGATCCGCGCATCGACTCTTCCAGCGACGAGGCCACCAAAAACCGCAAAAATCGACAGGATCACGCCATAAGCTGACATCTCTAGCAGATCCCAGCCAAATACGCCTGCAGCCGTGACGCCAGCAACAATTAGAATGGCGGTCTTGCCATCGACATAAAGCATACGCGCTATGAGATAGAGGCCAGCATTGCGGTCGACCCGGAACAATCTGCCAACGGCTTTAAACATGCCAACGACACCATCGATGGCGGCCTTTGAAGGCTTCATGCCGGAAGGCTTTTTGTCGCGGGAAAAGAAAAATAAGGGTAGCGCCGCTATAGCAAACCAAACGGCCGACATGGGGGCCACGATACGGCTGGTCTCGTGGGTTGCCGCGTCGAGACCGAACAGGGGCTGGCTTGGCACAAAGCTCCAATCCACGCGTCCTGGAAACGCTAAGCCCCACAGGACAAAAATCAAAACCACAACTGACGCCAGATTGCCCAAAGCGAGTCCAAGGCCGGATGCATGCGGCAAAGTCGCAGGAGTTGAGGCCGTGGGCAGCATCGCATTGTGCAGGACTTCGCTATAGGCAAACATAACGCCAAGTGCGGTGGTCAGGGCACCAATCATCACAATCGATAGGCCACCTTGACCAGCTGGCAGTGCCCACCACAAACTGAAAATCGCCAGAACCATGACAAAGGTGACTGCGCCTAAGATCGGCTTGCGATTGCCAAAGCGGTCAGCAATCGCACCAAGAAACGGCCCAGTCAGCGCGACGATGATCCCGGCTAATGTATGCCAACTCGCAATGGTTGCTTGACCGACAACAGGGTCAGAAAACACGGTCGTCGCGATATAGGGTGCGAGGATATAAATGGTGCACAGGATGACATACGGGTTTCGCCCTGCTTCAAAGCAGGCCCACGATAAAGCCGAGCGATCTAGTTTTTCTTCTGTTGCAGGCGTTAAAGTCGCGGTTTGGCTGCTTGTATCACTCACACGAACATCCTTCAGCGCCAGCATGGCGACACACCTCATCCATTGGCGTTGCGCATCATGTCCTGCTTAAGCGACGCGGTAAAGGGCCGCACTTGGCCGGCCATCTCTTTCTTTGCCCGCCCTTTACTTTGGCCAACCCGCCCGCCATTTTGCGAGCCAAATGCACAATCCATCCAGGAGCCGAAGCGATGAGCTATGTTTTGATTCACAATCCGGGCTGCGGCTCGTCGAAAAAGGGCCTTGAAGTACTCGAGGCTGCTGGCATTCAACCGGACGTCCGCCGCTATATGTTGGTCGCAGAACGCTTGAGCGTCGATGAGCTTAAGGAAATTGCCCGCAAGATGGGCGGTGTTTCACCCCGCGCCTTTATGCGGGAAAAGGATGCTGCCGACGCGGGCCTTGCAACCGACGCCAGTGACGCAGAAGTCTTTGCTGCCATGGCGAAAAATCCCAAGCTGATCCAGCGCCCGATTGGCATTAATGGCGAGAAAGCCGTTCTGGGTCGTCCAAACTCCGCCCTTCTGACCATTGTTTAAGGTCTTCACCGCTCTGAGCGGGGAGTAAGGGTTTCCATGCTCATTCTGGCAGTAGATACCGCGCTTAACGCTTGTTCGGCGGCTTTGCTGCGTTCAGGCGAGGTCCTTACATCTCGTGTCGAGCCGATGGCGAAAGGTCAGGCGGAACGTCTGGCTCCCATGACTCAGGAACTCCTCACAGAGGCAGGAATCACGCCCGCACAACTTGACCGAATTGCCGTCACGCGCGGCCCCGGGGCCTTTACCGGCCTTCGCATTGGCCTTGCCTTTGCGCGTGGTCTGGCGGTGGCCTTGAATCGTCCCTGCGTTGGGATTTCAACGCTGGAGGTTTTGGCCCACGGCGCTTCAACTCAGCGGACCTTGGCGGCCATTGACGTAGCTGGCAGTCTGTTCGTGGGGGCTTGGGAGGGGCGCACCTGCCTGCTCGAACCCTGCCGCGTGAGTGCAGAGGAGGCGCTGAAGCGGCTTCAAGGGGACTGGAGCTTGACTGGCCCAGGCGCGCAAGTTTTGGCGCAGCTTCGTCCAGATTGGCCTGTGGTTGCGCAAAATGTCCCAGACCCTGTCGTTTTGGCGCAATTGGCACAGCACTTAGATCCCGTCGGTAATCCTCCGGCACCGCTCTATCTGCGCGGCCATGAGGCAAAGCTTCCCGGTGGCCTATCCTTGGAAGTTGATCCCTTATGACTTTGCGACGCGGCCAAGTTGGTGATGGCGCGGCGCTCGCTCGCATTCACCAGACTGCTTTCGACCATCCTTGGTCCGAGGGCGACTTTTCCGCTTATCTCGCTTCTGATCTGGTGTGGGTCATTGGCCAACCCGTTTCGGGTTTTTTACTGATCCGCGCGATTGCGGATGAGGCAGAGATTTTGACCCTTGCGGTCGACCCCGCCGCACGGCGGAACGGTTATGCGAGAACCCTTTTGGCCGCTTCAAGGCAAGAGTTGGCAGGTCTAGGTGTTAAGCGGCTTTTCTTAGAAGTCGCCGCCGACAATCTGCCTGCTGTGGCGCTCTACGAGCGGGAGGGTTTTTTGCCTTTCGGTGTACGCAAAGCCTATTATCGTCGCGATACGGGTCCAAATATTGACGCTCAGCTCTTTTCTTGTGCGTTGCCTGCTGCACTTTGATGTCAAAGCGCTAGACGAAACAGCGCAAACCTCGCATATCTTAACCATGACGGATGGAACCAACATGCCTGATCGCATTGAAGCCCTTTGCGTGGAAAAAGGTCTGCGCATGACCGAGCAGCGCCGCATCATCGCGCGCACTTTGTCGGAAGCCAAAGATCATCCCGACGTAGAAGAATTGCACCGCCGAGCGGCGGCGGTCGACAAGGGCATTTCTATCGCCACGGTCTATCGTACAGTCCGCTTGTTTGAAGAAAGCGGCATCCTCGAACGTCACGATTTTCGCGATGGACGTTCCCGCTATGAAGAAGCAGGCGCAGAGCATCATGACCACTTGATCGATATGAAAACAGGTCGCGTGCTTGAATTCGTCGATCCTGAGATTGAACGGCTCCAGCAAGAGATTGCTCGCCGTTTGGGCTATCGTTTGATCGATCATCGGCTCGAGCTTTATGGTGTTCCGCTTGAGGATTCCTGATAGAAAGGCTTGTAGCCTTCTGCGTTCATCATCCCCCAAAACAAAAGGCTAACCCCATGTTCAAAAAGCGACTGTTGTCACTCATGCTGATCTCCTGCGCCGCCTTGATGGCATGTCAGCCTGCTGGCGCGAACCAAGATAAGTCCGTGATGGACGGGGTGGATGGCAAGGCCGCCGAAGCTCCACTGGATGCCAATGGGCTGGCGGCCAAAGAATTTCTCGAAAAAAACAAGAGTGCACCGGGTGTCGTGACCACAGCTTCGGGCCTGCAATATGCGGTTATCGCAAAGGGCCCCGAGACCGGCCCAAAGCCGGCCGTCGATTCCATGGTGCAGGTGAATTATGAAGGTAAGCTCCTCAATGGCGAGGTGTTTGATAGCTCGTTTGCACGGGGTGAAGCGGCAGAGTTTCAAGTTGGTAATTTGATCCCCGCTTGGGTTGAGGCCTTGCAGATGATGCGTCCCGGCGATGAATGGACGATTTGGGTCCCGCCCGCCATTGGCTATGGTGCCGAGGGTGGTGGCCCTATCCCGCCGAACTCGCTTTTGATCTTCCGCATGAAACTGGAAAAGATCGTCGGTGGCCCAGAGTCTGACGCCGGGATTCAGGCTGAGAAGGGTGCAACGCGCTGATTTTTCGGCCCGCGCGCGTGCTCTGCTGAGGAAGCCTGCGCCAAAGCTGGTGACAAGGCGGCTTCCTCAGCCTATAAGGCGTTTAACAGATCGACTTTGATCGCCTGAGGCGGTCAAAGCGGCTCCGGGTCACCGGGGCCGCTTTTTGTTTGTTCCAAAACCTGCCGACCTCTGTGGAGGGATGGCGCAACAGATTGAGACCCACGTGCGCACAACGTCGCCTTATGAAGACAAACTCTTGGCTCTAATTGAGCCTGCTGCCCGCGATTTGGGCTATGAGATTGTGCGTGTGCGTCTGATGGGCTCCCGCCGCAAGACCTTTCAAATCATGGCAGAGCGTCCCGATGGCCGCATGTCTTCGGGCGATTGCGAAAAGCTGTCACGGGGCCTGAGCCCGCTGTTGGAAGCCGAAGATCCGATTGAAAGCGAATATGCGCTGGAAGTGTCGTCCCCCGGCATTGATCGTCCCTTGACCCGCTTTTCAGATTTCGACCGCTGGATTGGCTGGGAAGCCAAGCTGGAGCTGGATCGGGGCATCGAAGGCCGCAAGCGCTTTTCAGGCGAATTGGCCGGTACAGAAGACAACAATATTTGCATCAATCTCGAAGGCGAAGAGGATACTGCTCTCATCCCCTTTGAATGGATCGCCAGCGCCCGCTTGGTGCTGACAGACGATCTGATCCGCGAATCCCTGCGCCGTCGCGGGGCAGATGAAGACGAACTTGAGCAATTGGAAAAAGCTCTGGATGACGATCAGGTGGAATTTGTCACCAATGATGACGTGCTACCAGATGTGGATCCAGATCTAACCTAATCAGCCCATTCCGTTTCAGAAGGAAGACTAACATGGCCATTTCCGCCAACCGGCTTGAACTTTTGTCCATCGCCCGCTCGGTCGCATATGAAAAGAATATCGACGAGTCGATCGTGGTTGAAGCGATTGAAGAGGCGATCAGTAAAGCTGCCCGCGCCCGCTATGGTGCTGATCATCAGATCGATGCGCGCATTAATCCAAAGTCGGGTGAACTGACCCTGAAGCGCAAGCAGACCGTGGTTGCGACTCAAGACGATGTCGAAAACCCCAGCCAGCAAATTCCGCTGTCGGTTGCTAAGCGCATCGACCCGAGCGTGGACGTCGGGCATGTCTTTGAAGAAGACCTGCCCTTGTTCGACTTTGGCCGCGTGATGTCCTTGACCGGTAAGCAAGTCATCACCCAGCGCGTCCGTGAAGCAGAGCGTGACAAGCAGTTCGAAGAATATAAGGACCGCGTGGCCGATATCATCAATGGTATCGTGAAGCGCGTTGAATATGGCAATGTGATTGTGGATTTGGGCCGTGGTGAAGGCGTTATCCGCCGTGACCAGACCTTGCCGCGCGAGAATTTGAACATGGGCGACCGCGTCCGCTGCTATATTTATGACGTGCGTCGTGAACCCAAGGGGCCACAAATCTTCTTGTCGCGCGCCCATCCGGGCTTCATGGCCAAGCTGTTTGAAGCTGAAGTGCCTGAAGTTTATGACGGCGTGATCGAAATCAAGGCGGTTGCCCGTGATCCGTCGTCGCGCGCAAAGATCGCCGTGTTCAGCCATGACAACTCGATTGACCCTGTGGGTGCCTGCGTGGGTATGCGTGGGTCGCGGGTTCAAGCGGTGGTTGGCGAGTTGGGTGGCGAAAAGATCGACATCATTCCGTGGTCGCCAGACCCTGCAACCTTCATCGTGAACGCGCTTCAGCCAGCTGAAGTGACCAAAGTGGTTCTAGATGAAGATGAAAACCGCGTCGAAGTGGTCGTTCCAGATGAGCAATTGAGCTTGGCGATTGGTCGTCGTGGCCAGAACGTTCGCCTCGCCAGCCAATTGACGGGCTGGTCGATCGATATTCTGACCGAAGAAGAAGAGCGTTCGCGCCGCGAGAAAGAAGCCAACAGCCGCACCGAATTGTTCATGGGTGCGATCGACGTCGACGAAATGATGGCCCGCCTTCTGGTCTCCGAAGGCTTCGAAACCATCGAAGAATTGGCTTATGTCGAATTGGGCGACCTTCTGCAGATCGAAGGCTTTGACGAAGACGTCTCCGCTGAATTGCAAGCCCGCGCGCGCGACTTCATCGAACGTGCGCAAAATGAACTTAATGCCAAACGCGCAAGCTTGGGCGTAGAAGATGACGTTCTGGCTCTGCCTGGCGTCACCTTAGAAGTCGCTATCAAGTTGGGTGAAGGCGGCGTGAAGAATGTGGAAGATGTCGCTGGCCTCGTGTCTGACGATCTGCGTGGCTGGTTCGAAGTCAAAAATGGCGAAAAGACCCGCTTCCCAGGCCTTTTGGAAGGCATGAGCATGAGTGTCGAGCAAGCCGACGCTTTGATCATGGCTGCTCGCGTCGCTATGGGCTGGGTTGAGGCTCCCGTCGTTGAGGAAGCCGAAGCCGAGGCGGAAGTTGCCGCCGATGGACAAGAGTGAGCGACGTGAAGGCGCCGGACGCGTTCGGCGCTGTGTAGCAACTGGCGAGGTCCAGCCCGAAGCTGGCCTTATCCGATTTGTGGCCGATCCCGACGGCTGGGTCTTTCCAGACCCAGCCGCTCGCGCGCCTGGGCGGGGGGTCTGGGTCACCTCTACGCGGGAAGCCGTCAGTCTAGCTATTAAAAAGGGCGCTTTCTCGCGCGGTCTCAAACGCGAGGCTAAGCCACGCGACGATTTGATTGATAGACTTGTCGAAGGCTTGCGACAAAGGTGCTTAAGCCAATTGTCGATTGCCCGAAAAGCCGGTGAAATTGTACTTGGTAATGATCAAGTTGCGTCGGCTCTACGTACCGCAAAGCCGGCTTGGCGCATCGAGGCCAGCGACGGATCTCCCGACGGGCGTGGCAAACTAGACGGACTTTCACGCGCTTGGGGCGGGGTGCCAACTGCAGGCTGTTTCACGGGGGTGGAAATGGGCATGGCGTTAGGACGTGATGTTGTGATACATGCTATCTTAATGCCAGGGCGTTTAGCAGACAGCTGGACGACGGACATTAGGCGCTTAGCGGGTTTTATTCCATTAGTGCCCGATGATTGGCCAAGGGACGGCACCTATATATAGGGGCAGGTCCATTTGGAACTGGACGAAGCCGATCTTGACCGGCACAGAACGCCCGGGCGGTAATCCTGCTCGAACGGCGGTTTTTGTGCTTGCTGGACCTAATTTTGGGGCCAAAGGCCGGTTGAATTTTTACGACGCGCCATTGAGTGCGCAAGGATGAGCATGAGCGACGGTAACGACAACGAAAACCAAACGGGGCGCAAGCCTCTGACCCTTTCCCGCAATGTGGGCGCTGGCACTGTTCGCCAGAGCTTTTCGCATGGGCGCACCAACCAAGTTGTGGTTGAGGTCAAGAAGAAGCGTACGATCGGTCCAGGGGAAGCACCCGCAGCCGGTGCGCCCGGATCTGTGCCAAAGCCAGCCTTCGCACCTCCAACTCGTCCTGCCGCAGCGCCGGTAGCCGCAGCACCTGTGGCGAAACCCGCCGCACCAGTTCAAGCTGATGAGTCGCGCCAAGCGCCTGTCCGCACAACAAAAACTTTGGGTCTGTCCGATAGTGAAATGAAAGCGCGTATGGCCGCCCTAGAGCGGGCCCGCGAGCAAGAGCAAGCCCGCCGCCAACAGCAATTGGCCGAAGCTGAGCTGCGTCAACGTCGCGAAGAAGCAGACCGCCGTCGTGCCGAAGAAGAGCGTCAGGTTGCTGAAGCCGAGGCGCAACGCAAGCGCTTGCTGGACGAAGAGCAAAAGGCCGCCGAAGCTCGTCGGGCGGCCGCACAAGCATCCGCAGACGCGCAAGCCGGTGGCCCAGTGCGCGGTCGTGAAGAAGCTACGCCCGCCTATGAGCCTGAAGCACAAGCTTCTGGCGCGGATCGCGATGAGGACGCTGGCGAAGCACCTGCAGGTGAAGAAGGTGAAGACGGCGACTTGCTGTCTGAATTGGGCGGTCGTGTAAAACGGCAAAAAGTTGCTGTTGTGCGCGCGCCTCCTGTGTCGCGTGCCAAGGGTGCACAACAGCGCCGCTCGGGCAAATTGACCATCACCTCTGCTTTGGGTGATGATTCAGACCGGCAGCGCTCGCTTGCCTCAGTCCGCCGCGCCCGCGAAAAGGAACGCGATCGTCGTTTGCGTATGTTGAAGGGTCAAGAGCAGACCAAGCAAGTGCGTGAAGTTGTTGTGCCTGAAGTTATCACCGTTGCCGAATTGGCTAACCGGATGGCAGAGCGCCTGACCGACGTCATCAAATATCTGATGAAGCAAGGTCAGATGATGAAGGGCGCTGATAATCTCGACGCCGACACCGCAGAATTGATCGTCACCGACTTTGGTCACAGCGTAAAGCGCGTCGCGGAATCTGACGTTGAAATTGGTCTCGAAGGCGAAGCAGACACTGACGCCAACCAAGTGCCACGTCCACCCGTCGTGACCATTATGGGTCACGTTGACCATGGCAAAACCTCGCTTCTGGATGCGATCCGCTCTGCCGATACAGTTAAGGGCGAAGCTGGCGGCATTACCCAGCACATCGGGGCCTATCAGGTCCGTTTGGCTAATGGCGAGCGCGTGACCTTCTTGGATACGCCAGGCCACGCCGCCTTCTCCAGCATGCGCGCCCGTGGTGCCGGGATCACCGACGTGGTGGTTCTGGTGGTTGCGGCCGATGATGGCGTGATGCCACAGACTGTGGAAGCCATCAGCCATGCGAAAGCCGCTGGTGTGCCGATCATCGTGGCAGTCAATAAAATCGACAAGCCAGAGGCCAATCCGCAGAAGGTCTTAAACGAACTTCTCCAATATGAAGTTCTGACCGAAGCGGTCGGCGGTGACACCTTGTGGGTCCCCGTCTCGGCCAAAGAGCGCACCAATCTCGACACGCTCTTGGAAACCATCCTGCTGCAGTCGGAAGTTTTGGACCTCAAAGCCAACCCAGATCGTGCGGCAGAAGGTACGGTTATTGAAGCCAAGCTCGACAAGGGCCGGGGTTCGGTTGCTACCGTTCTGGTACAACGCGGGACCTTGAAGCGCGGCGATTTGGTTGTTGCCGGGACGCAATGGGGTCGCGTGCGCGCCCTCAGCGACGAGCGCGGCCAAACCGTTCAATCCGCAGGGCCCTCGCAGCCGGTTGAAATTCTGGGTCTCGACGGGACACCAGAGCCTGGTGACGTCGTCGTGGTCGTGGAAAATGAAGCCCGTGCCCGCGAAGTCACCGATTACCGGATCCGCATGAAGCGGGAAAAGGTTGTTGTTCGCCAAACCGCGCGTTCGGGTCTGGAAGCCATGTTGGCCCGTATCAAGGATGCCGAAGTCAAGGAATTCCCACTCATCGTCAAAGCCGATGTGGGCGGGTCTGCCGAAGCTATTACTGCTGCACTCGAGAAACTCTCGACCGAGGAAGTGCGCGCCAAAGTTATCCACCAAGCTGTTGGCGGGATTACCGAGAGCGACGTGCTGTTGGCCAAGTCTTCTGGCGCACCAATTCTTGCCTTCAACACACGGGCACCCAAGCAAGTGCGCGATCTGGCCGAACATGAAGGCGTTGAGATCCGTTATTATTCCATCATCTATAATCTGTTGGATGATGTGAAAGACATTCTCTCCGGCATGTTGGAGCCAGAGCGGAAAGAAACCTTCTTGGGCTATGCCCAAATCTTGCAGGTGTTCAACATCACCAAGGTTGGCAAAATTGCTGGCTGTAAGATCAATGAAGGCAATATCAAACGCGGTTGCGGTGTTCGCTTGCTGCGCGATGATGTCGTCATTCACGAAGGCAAGCTCTCTACCTTGAAGCGCTTTAAAGACGAAGTCAGCGAAGTTTTGGCTGGCCAAGAATGCGGTATGGCATTTGAAGGCTATCAGGACCTGCGCGAAGGCGATCTGATTGAGTGCTTCGACGTGCAGATCATCAAGCGTAGTTTGTAGTGCGACTTTTCTTTGTCGCACGATTGGAAACCTAGACTTTCCCTCATATCGGCAGGCCCCGCCTAGAAGGAGGGGTTTGCTTTAGAGTGTGGATAGGTTTCGCCTTATCCTCGGCTCACTCGCTCATCGCTAACCTAGCCTCTCAAACGCCAAACAGGGCTTGAGAGGCTAGCAGCCATGATTTTCGACAGACTAAAGCACGTGCGCGACGAGTTGCGGGACGCGCGCTGTGCCATCGCCGACGTCAAAATAGCGCTTAGAGAACGCATAAGCGCAACTGAGGTCAAATTTGACCCTAACCAACCCCGTGTGCCGCAAGGCACATCAACTGGCGGTCAATGGACAAGCACCGGCCGTGGGTCCGGCCACAAACCCCCCCCTCCCCAAAGCCGTCACCGCCGCCTGCGCCACCAAAAGCGAAACCACCGCAAACCTTGGGATATATACCGCGCGCGGCGTCGCGAACGTCACTGCCGCTGATCGCTGGAGCCATTGGGATCCAGCGCGTGGACGGCACCTATGCATCAGCCGTATCGGGCCAATCCCAGACGCCCTTTTTGCATATGCCCTACAAAAAGCCGACGGTTGGGAAACAGCCAAGTTCCATTTCGAATTCCAGGCCCTATAGGCCAACAATTTTACTTGCGCCGCGCCACCATGAAGACGACGATTGTGACGAAGTATTGGACCGAGAGTTTGCATTCTGCCGAAAAGCAGCCTTCAGATTTTCAAAATCGCGGTCGGAGTTGAACGAGATACGCGCGACCTGTTACGCCACTGCTCGGCAACGATATGCTGAATGCTTGAACAACGGCGGCGTAGCGGGAATTAGAACGCCATTATACACGGGCCAGAATTATAGAGGAGATGGGCAATGATCGAACTAGGACCTCACACGCTGCATTTTCAAACCACAGACGGCCAGTCAGAGGCTTTTGAAATAGCCATCTTCTTGCATCCCCCAAAAGAGGAAGGCTCTACCGATTACGAGGATGGCTTGGCCTATTATGGAGAAGTTCTGTTGACGTTCGCGCAACATGAGCGGCGCATGAAGGTCTCGTGCGAAAACAATATTCAACTCGTCGGCGCTTTAATGATGTTCGCTGAAAGTTATATCATGAGGCAATGTGACGTTCAAAATTTGACGGTTTATCGGAATATTCCGGGTGACATAAAAGTGCCGACCGATATGTTTCGCTGAACCGGTTCCTGTGTTCCATGCGAGGCTAGCATGCAAAGCTCAGGTCCACACTTTATTCCCTCATCCAAAGTTTGATTGAAGATGTGGTCATTTTCGAAGGTAAGATATCAACCGCATCACGCTTTGAGGACGAAGTCGCCGAAGTAACAGCTGGCCGCGAGTTCAGAATGGCCTTTGTGGGCTATCAAGATCTGTATGAAGGCGATTTGATTCAGTGCTTTGACAACCAGATGACTTACCTCAGATTGTAAGGGGTGGTTAGATGGGCTGGTTGCTGGTGGTGTCAATTTTGTCTTGGTTCGTTCGCAACCCAGTCGCGTTTGCAGCCGCGCCAAACCCGGCAGCGATTATCATCCCAATTAGCGTCGCGCTGTCTAGTGGTGTCAGAAATGGGGTTTGATAACTTGGCTGGATCATTACTCCAGCAATACGGCCCATGATTGCGCCAACAACCAGTATTGGAAAAATCCCCGCAAAGCGCAGCTGACCCAACAGCCAAATGATGATCGCGCCCGCAGCTATATAGGGTGCCGCTTCAAGTGCGCCTGATAGTCCTGCACTCAAGGCGTCAAAATTGAAGCGCCCAATGAGGTTATCATTGTAAGCGTAACGCCAATCTAATGGGTACTCGCTGTAAATGGCCGAATTCTTGGCCGTGAATAGGACCGTGAGGGCTGTGGCTGCCAAAAAGCCCGCCAAAATTTGCTGCCAAGTCAATTTGGTGGCTCTGAACCAATTCGCGTGCGGCATGAATGAAAAGAGGATGCGTTTAGGCGGGGCATTAGGCTGGCCAAAGCACGGCGCACACAGATGCCCTAACAAAAAGCCCAATCCTGCCACGATCAAAACTTGGAGTGTTATCTCAGCATAACTGACGAAGATGGATGTTAATCCGAAGCGGTCCCAAACAAGCGATGTTGGCCATCCAACCGTTACGCTGCTTGGCTTTGGCGCAAGAGCTGCATTCACGAGGAGTGCAGCAAAGGCCACGATTGCCGCGGAACCGAAGTGCGTTGCCGTCAACGGACGTCGATCATGCTTGATCCAAATCCAAAGAAGGCTGCAACAGACAAGAATTCTAACAAGATTGGTCAAGTCGACATTTGCGTTGAGGCACGGGTCAAACGTCTCACGAGCCTGAATTGCTAAAGCGGCTGTCGCCGCACAATCACTTAAGACACTTGAGAAATCCAAATGAAGCGCGCCCGCCAGTGCAATGGCGCTAAGCACTCTGAGCGCGAGCTGGGCACCATAAAAAGGCGCATCAAAATAGGAAATTGCACGTTCTTGGGCTGATCTTAAGGCAAAAATGATCAGGACAAAATAGGCGGGGAAAAGCACAAAAGGTATTGTTGCATAAGCGCTCGCGCAGAGGCTTGCCACCCATATCCGTTTGCTCTTCGCCAATTCCCACATGCTCAAGCGGTCCGTTTCGGCGCCAAATGATTGCGACGTCAGCTTGACTGACCATAGGTTCCCTTTCGCGTTTGTTCAAACCGTTTCAGTCCAGTTCGTACTGTAGCATGCATATCGAGCTTCATTCGACTTGCTCCCGAAGCCACAACCCGCTACATCCCCGCTCCCGCCCCTGAAACTGGCCGACACCAGCAGGCGCGCATAAGGCAAAACAATCATGGCAAAGCGTTTCGATAATTCATCTGGTCCTACCCAGCGGCAATTGCGGGCAGGGGAAAACATCCGTCACGTGTTGGTCGAAATCCTGCGCCGGGGCGATATTCGCGACCCTGCCTTGGTGGACAAAAGCATCACGGTCGGCGAAGTCCGCATGAGCCCAGACCTCAAGCACGCCAATATTTTTGTCGCGGCACTGGGCCTCGAAGACGCCGAGGAGATTGCCAAGGCGCTCAACCGTGCGTCGAAGTTTCTGCGCGGCGAATGCGGGCGGGCGCTAGAAAGCAAGTTTACACCGGACCTGCGCTTCTTGGCCGATACGTCCTATGACGCGGCTTTGAAGATGAATGATCTTTTCAACGATCCCAAGGTTCGCGCCGATTTGATCAAGCCGGCGGATGAGGCCTGATGTCGCGCCGCAAAAAGGGTCAGGATATCCATGGTTGGATCGTTTTGGACAAAGACCTGCATCTAACTTCCACCGATGCCGTCACTCGCGTCCGACGTGCGTTTGACGCCAAGAAGGCTGGCCATGCTGGCACGTTGGACCCGTTAGCAACTGGAATTCTACCGATCGCGCTAGGCGAAGCCACCAAAACTGTCGCTTGGCTGATGGAGGCGGAGAAGTCCTATCGCTTCACGGTCGAATGGGGTGCCTCTACCGATACCCAAGACCGCGAAGGCAAAATCATCGCCACTTCCGATGTGCGGCCCAGCAAAGAGGCGATTGAAGAGGCTCTGAAAGACTTCATTGGTGAAATCCAACAAGTCCCGCCGATTTATAGCGCCATTAAAGTTGCGGGCGAGCGATCCTATGATCTCGCGCGCGACGGTGAAGTGCCAGAGTTGAAGGCGCGCACGGTTTTGCTGATTGAAGCGCGTCTGGTCGATGTGCCAGATGCCGATCATGCCACCATCGAATGTCGCTGTGGCAAGGGCTTTTACGTCCGCGCCTTGGCCCGAGACCTCGCAACCGCCTTAGGTGCTGAGGGTCATGTGAGCGCTTTGCGGCGAACTTCAGTCGGCCCATTCCATGAGAGCGCAGCAATAACACTGGAAAAGCTACAGGAAGTATGCAATAGCGACGCCGCGTCCGACAGCCTTTTGCCAGTTGAGACCGCGCTGGACGACATCCCGGCGCTGGCCGTAACAGCGGAAGAGGCTTTCAGGTTGCGGCAAGGCCGCGGGATTGTTCTTCTCCCCCACCAGGTTGAAGAGCTGCGCTCCAAGCGCAGACCCCGTGTTGTATCCGGCGAAGACATGAGCCGAGCAGCACTGGCAACCCTACAAGGCCAAGCCGTCGCTATAGGAGACGCACGCGCGGGACGGTTTGAACCGGTCCGTGTGTTTCAACTCAGTGCGCGCGATTGAACCCGCCGCCAACCCAAAGGGAACCACGATGTCGGTAGCACCAGAGCGTAAGCTCGAAATTATGAAAGAACATGGCCTCGCCCCAAACGATACGGGCAGCCCTGAAGTACAAATCGCGATCTTGACCGAGCGTATCGTGAACCTGACTGAGCATTTCAAAATGCACAAGAAGGACAATCACTCACGTCGCGGCCTGTTGGCCATGGTGTCGTTGCGTCGCCGTTTGCTGGACTATGTAAAGTCCCGCGATGTGGCACGTTATCAAGCCATTTTGACCAAGCATGGTCTGCGTCGCTAAGGCGTCGTGACAAAACCAATCAGGGCGGTGCGAGATGCGCCGCCCTTTTGCTATTTGCCCCTCACCCAGAATTGGGGATTGGGGTAAGATGAAAGATGGCACTCGCATAGGGCGAGGGCTTTCTCCGGCAAGGACGCCGGACCCCTTGGTTCAGGAAGGCCTGTTCTAAGTTTTGTAGGCGGCAGCATGGGGAAGGCTCCATGATCTGCCAGAAGGAATGATGATGTTTGACATAAAGACTGTTTCGCTCGAATGGGGCGGACGTACGCTGACACTGGAAACTGGCCGCATGGCGCGCCAAGCCGACGGGGCCGTTTTGGCTACCTATGGCGACACACAAGTTCTCGCGACCGCTGTTGGTGCGCGTTCGGCCAAGCCGGGGATCGATTTCTTCCCGCTGACCGTGAATTATCAAGAAAAATTCTATGCAGCTGGCCGCATCCCAGGTGGCTATTTTAAGCGCGAAGGCCGTCCAACCGAAAAGGAAACCTTGGTTTCCCGCTTGATCGACCGCCCAATCCGCCCTTTGTTTGCCAAAGGCTTCAAGAACGAAACCCAAGTCGTCATCACCACCCTGTCGCATGACCAGGAAAATGATCCCGATATCGTGGCGCTGGTGGCTTCTTCGGCTGCTTTGGTTCTGTCTGGTCTTCCGTTCATGGGCCCAATCTCGGCCGCACGCGTTGGCTATATCAATGGCGAATATGTGCTGAATCCAACCGTCGACCAGCTGAAAGAAAGCGACATGGATTTGGTGGTCGCAGGGACCGCTGATGCCGTGATGATGGTTGAGTCGGAAATCTACGAATTGTCCGAAGAAGTGGTGTTGGGCGGGGTTTCCTTCGCGCACAAGCAAATGCAGCCTGTGATCGATCTGATCATCTCGCTGGCAGAGCAAGCCGCCAAAGATCCTTGGGACTTCCAAGCTGAAGATCACAGCGCCGAAAACAAGGCTGTGAAGGACATGATCGGTGCCGAGATTGACGCTGCTTACCGCATCGCTGACAAGGGTGCGCGTCAAGACGCCGTTGGTGCCGCCAAGAAGCGCGCTGAAGCAGCTTTGGTAGCCTCTGAAACAAACCCAGACGGCATGGACGGGTCACTGTTCAAGACCGTTTGCAAAGAAGTCGAAAGCGACATCGTGCGCAGCGCCATCGTGAAGGAAGGCCGTCGTATCGATGGTCGCCCGGTCGACAAGGTTCGTGCGATTGTTTCTGAAGCTGGCGTTCTGCCCCGTGCACATGGCTCTGCCTTGTTCACCCGCGGTGAAACCCAAGCCCTCGTGGTTGCTACTTTGGGCACTGCCGATGATGAGCAATTCATCGACAGCTTAGAAGGCACCTATAAAGAGCGCTTCATGTTGCATTACAACTTCCCTCCCTATTCGGTCGGCGAAGTGGGCCGTATGGGTGGCGCTGGTCGTCGCGAAATCGGTCACGGCAAGCTGGCTTGGCGCGCGATGCAAGCGGTTCTGCCAACCCCAGAGCAATTCCCATACACCATCCGTTTGGTGTCTGAGATCACCGAATCCAACGGTTCGTCCTCGATGGCGTCGGTTTGCGGCGCGTCTTTGGCTCTGATGGACGCGGGTGCGCCAATCAGCTCGCCAGTTGCCGGTGTTGCGATGGGCCTCGTGCTGCAAGATGATGGCAGCTTTGAAGTTCTAACAGACATTCTGGGTGATGAAGATCATCTGGGCGATATGGACTTTAAGGTCGCCGGTACCGAAAACGGCATCACATCGCTTCAAATGGACATCAAAGTGGCAGGCATCACCGAGGAGATCATGAAGGTCGCCCTCACCCGTGCTCACGCTGGCCGGATGCACATTTTGGGCGAAATGGCCAAGTCTTTGACTGGTGCCCGTGGCGAACTGAACGCCTTTGCACCAAAGATCGTGTCCTTCATGATCCCAACCGACAAGATCCGTGAAGTGATCGGCACCGGTGGTAAGGTCATCCGCGAAATCGTGGAGAAGACCGGCGCGAAAATCTCGATCGAAGATGATGGCAGCGTCAAAGTTGCCGCATCTGATCAAGACAAGATCGATGCCGCTGTGAAGTGGGTGAAGAGCATCACGGATGAAGCCGAAGTCGGCAAAGTCTATGAAGGCAAAGTCGTCAAAGTCATGGAATTTGGTGCCTTTGTGAACTTCTTCGGCGCGAAGGACGGCTTGGTCCACATCTCGCAACTCGCAAACCGCAAAGTCGCAACCGTCGGCGAAATCGTCAAAGAAGGCGACACTGTGAAGGTGAAGCTGATGGGCTTTGACGATCGCGGCAAGACCCGCTTGTCGATGAAAGTCGTCGACCAAGCCACGGGCGAAGACATCGAAGAAAAGCTGAAAGCAGAGCGTGCTGAGCGTGGGGAGCCTGAAGAGGTTGAACAACCCCGCGAGCGCAGCGAACGCCCCCGTCGCCGTCGCGACTAAGGTTTCCTGTTTTTCTCTGAATTACCAGCGGCGATCCTTTCGGGGGTCGCCGTTTTGGTTTGTGGAGTGCCCCTTCACCGACTTCGCGATCGGGGATGACCTCGCTTTAGGATTTCCCATCTGGAAGGCTTTAGTACAGGCCCTGCCTGCCCCAAAGGCCAACTTCGATTGTTGGTGGGCGATTTGACGCGACCAATCGCCCGATCACACTATCGAAAGCGGTTTGGTGGACCAGAGGGATCACCAAACCGCGTCTAGGTTCTTTGTGCGTTGGGCTTTAAGCTGCGGCTGTTGTAGTCTCAACCGTCAGCCCAAGGTCTTCTAAATCAGGCAAAAAGTAGCCTTTGATGCAGTTTGGGCTTCTTACCGCAATTTCGGAGTGCGTTTTGTGGTAGATTTGCGCACCCTCAAAGATTGGGTCGCCCTCTACAAACAAACCCCGGACAGTATCAAAACCGATTTTCACAGAAAGATTGAGGCGATTAATAACGGCGCAATCGAGGTATCTCAGAACGGCTATGTCTCGATCATCGCCCCTTGCCTTTTTGTTCATAGGTAGAGGCTTTCCGATGCTCGCGAATTCGACCTTCAAGCTCTCATAGGATCCAATCAGCAGGCTTTGGCTTTCGCGAAGGTTGATGTCTAGGCACCGCCCCAAGTCAATAACGGCACCAATGACGAAGGGCTCCTGTAACTCGTCTCTGCCCGCCTTTTCTTGTGCCCATTCCAATGCGCGATGCGGATCATTCTCCCAGAAGTAAATTCCGTCGCCCAGCCAATGATAAGCTTTGTTTTGCGGTAGGAGGTCTTCCTCCTTCAGCACAGCTCGCATACCAACATCCCGGGCGCAACCGTGATAACCGATGGTTAGCATCAAACTTCAGCCTAAGCGGCTGAGGCAGCTTCTCCGCCATATTTTGGAGAGAGCTCGCCGTCAGCAGTGAGGAATCCATCACGCACAAGCTTCTCAATAATCTCTTCCCGAGACATTTTTTGGGATCTAAGTATGGCTTCTTCAAGTTGCCTCAGCATGTCTTGTCGTTCGTTCTCAAGCATAGCTTCCCTCCGAGTAAGCGAATCACTAATCTGGAACTTAGGGTGTGACAAGATGGATGCGCCTTGCCCCGCAAGGCCCCGCGCGCTAAAGCCAGCCGATGACAGACGCACTTGAAAAAACCATTCCAAAAGTTGGCATTGTATCGCTTGGCTGCCCAAAGGCGCTGGTGGATAGCGAGCGGATAATTACGCGCTTGCGGGCGGAGGGGTATCAGATTGCCCCCGATTATAGCGGGGCTGACTTGGTGCTGGTGAATACCTGTGGATTCCTCGACTCGGCACGGGAAGAGAGCTTGGATGCCATTGGCGAGGCAATTGCCGAAAATGGTAAGGTCATCGTCACCGGCTGTCTGGGGGCAGAGCCCGACGTGATCCGCGAGCGTCATCCAAAGGTTCTGGCGATCACCGGCCCGCAACAGTACGAGAGCGTGATGTCTGCGGTTCACACCGCCCTGCCGCCCAGCCATGACCCGTTCTTGGATTTGGTGCCTGAAGGCGGGGTGAAGCTGACGCCGCGCCACTATGCCTATTTGAAGATCTCTGAGGGCTGCAACAATCGCTGTTCCTTCTGCATCATTCCAAAGCTGCGCGGAGATCTCGTCTCGCGCCCTGCCGCCCATGTGATGGCTGAGGCCGAAAAGCTGGTTGGCGCTGGCGTGAAAGAGCTCTTGGTGATCAGCCAGGATACGTCGGCCTATGGCTTGGATATTGGCTATGCCACCAGCACCTGGAAGGACCGCGAGTATCGCGCGAAATTCTATGATTTGTGCAAGGATTTGGGTAGTTTGGGTGCGTGGGTACGCCTGCATTACGTCTATCCTTACCCCCATGTGGATGAGGCCATCCATCTGATGGCAGAGGGCAAAATCCTGCCTTACCTCGACATTCCGTTTCAGCACGCAAGCCCACGCGTGTTGAAGGCGATGCGCCGCCCTGCCAATCAGGACAAGCAAGCCGCACGTATTGCCAAATGGCGGTCTGAATGCCCAGACCTTGCCATTCGTTCGACCTTCATCGTCGGCTTCCCCGGCGAGACAGAGGAAGACTTCACCCAATTGCTGGACTTCATGCGGGAAGGCCAAATCGACCGGGTCGGCTGCTTCAAATATGAGAATGTGGTCCATGCCACTTCCCGCGACCTCGAAGGACATGTGCCCGAGGAAGTGAAGGAAGAGCGCTGGCACCGCTTTATGGAAGTCGCACGCGAAGTGTCCGAACAGCGTCTGGCCACCAAGATCGGCAAGGAAGTCGATGTCATCATTGATGAGGTTGATGATGAAGGCCCGATTGGCCGCACGGTTTGGGATGCACCTGAAGTCGATGGGGCGATTGAGCTGCACGGCTTTAAGAAGGCTAAGCCCGGCGATATCGTGCGCGCGCGGATCGTGGATGCTGGCGATTATGATCTGGTCGGCGAAGCGATCTAGTTTTTGGTTGCAAGCCACCAGCTGCCAAAGCTGAGGCCGAGGACCAAGGTCAACATGACGGCCTGTTGGCTTAGGCCGTACATTGCCGCGCTGGCCAATACGGCTGTTTCGATCTCGCGCAGGCCAGTAGGGGCCAGAAATGCGATCAGGCTGAAGAAGATAACCGCCAAAGTGATCTGAGCGGCTTCGCGCCAAATCTGTTTGCGCGCGATATCGGCTTGCACTTCCCGCATGACACCCGCCACAAAGGCTTCGTCAGAGATGGAGTCTTCAAGGGGTGAAGCCTCGTAAAACAGGGATTTGAGAGCGAGATCGTCTTGGTTCATGGCTGATTGCTTTCTGACAGATCAAGTTTGGCCGTAGGGGCCGCTGGGCGTAAGTCCCGCATGACTTCGATGGCGCGGTCTCGCCCACGCTGGGCGTGGCTTTTCACGGTTCCAAGCGGCATGGACAGGGCTTGGGCGGCTTCGGCATGGGAAAGTCCCGCCCCAAAACAGAGGGAAACCACCAAACGCTGATCGGGGGAGAGGGCTTCTAGCACTTTATCGAGGTCGAGCTTGGCGGCGAGGCCTGCTTCTTGGGTGCCAATTTGGTCCTGATCGGCGAGCCAATCCGTGTCGCGCTTTTGCGACCGGGCTTGGCTGCGACGTTGGTCATGGGCGGCATTGACAGCGATTGAAAACAACCAACCGCGAAAACTTCCCCCAGCTTGGTCGGCACCGCGCCAGCGCGAGAGGTTCTTCCAA
>CALRLV020000002.1:0-38966 GCA_943368895.1 Ferrovibrio terrae | reverse complement strand
ACAGTTGACTTCCTAGAGGGCACTGTAATCGAGGGCGATCCGTCTGCATCACTCGCAGAGTCCGTGTCGCTTTATCGAGATGCTTTGGCGAACCGATGTTTGAAAGCCGGCGGATCTATCCATGACTTTGTAGAAGCAAAGGCGCGATTTTGGCCTGACATGCTGGGCGGCCGCTTTTCTGTGACGGTCGCAGGTAAAGACGGCCGTCGTTCCACAACAGACTATGCGGGCACTCCAGGGCAACGCGTAAAAATTCTGGACGCACTTGGTCGACTGCGACCAAAGCCGAGCGCTTCTTAAACTTAGACGGCATGTGGCCGATTGCGGCTGGTCTGCTTTGGGGAGCTTGGCGGCGAAAAGCTGCACCTCAACAAGGCCAAGGACGCTAGGCCCAAGTGGCCTAACGATGGGTAGCAGTGTGTCACCTCTCATCCGTCTACGAACCAAATGTCTTCTATGAGATAGAACAATATTTGATCAGAGCCGCGTAGATTGGGTGATCCTTTTTTCTGCCGAGCTGACTACATGAAATTGACAAAGTATTTATCCGTATTCGGATGTAAATCCTCAATAGCAACCATTTTTTAAATTAGCTCATTTATCCAAGTTAAAAACAAGCAATCGACTGGGGCTTAGAATTGGGCAGGAAACATACACAGCGAGGCAATGTAGCGCTCAACTTTGTTTTGGTTGCGATTCCGATTGTCGGGGTTATTGGCGGCAGCGTAGACAGCATTTTAGCCGTCGATGCAAAAGCCAATGTACAAGCAGCGTTGGATACTTCCGTTTTAGCTGGAGCAGCCAAGCTTGCCGACGGGGATCAGGTCGCCCTTGACGCGGCAGATGATTACTACACCGCCAACAAGACAGGCCTCGCAACTAGCACTGCGTCCTTTCGTGTGGAGGACGGCATTGTTTATGGTACCGCGACAGGGAGTTATAAAACCGGCTTGTTATCTGTCATTGGCATTCCGTCTATTGCCATTTCGGCCAACTCGGCAGCCACAGGCGGTGGCACAACAAGCAGTTTTAAGGGTGCGGAGATTGCAATTGTTGTGGATGTAAGCGGTTCAATGACCTCAAGCATTCCCTCGCTTAGAGCGGCTACAACAAAAATCTTAGACACGGTTTATGATAGCAGTGACACTAAGAAGGATCTGTGGGTCTCGATTATTCCGTTTAGTGGTCGCGTTAATCTCACCAATTATGGGGCGACTTGGTTCAATGCCGGGCAGATCCCATCTGCAAACCAACCACCCACCAGTGGCATTCCCAATGTTACTTCTGTTTCAGACATCAAATGCAAAGAGTCGAGTTATTCAACGAGTATGCCGCGCCTGTGTGGCGCTCGCCGCACCGGTGACGCCCAGTGGGATAATACGCCAGCGACAACTCAAAAATGGAATTTTTTTGCAGGTGATGAAGTCACTTGTCCCGTTCCCCGTGCGATCGGCTTAGAGGCTAGTCGCAGTATCCTTCAGAAAGCCGCAAATAATCTGTGCGCAGGTCATGGCACCAGCACACAGGAAGGCATGGCTTGGGGGTTCCGGGCGCTCGATCCGTCTTGGCGCGGTCAATGGGGCAATAGCACACTTCCCCTAGACTATGATAAAAGTCCCGGCAAAATTGCAATCATTATGACCGATGGCAAAAATCATCCCGGTCAAGCGGGTGATTCATTGTCAGAAGCACAAGCAGATGCTGAACTACTTAAAACGTGTGGGGCGATGAAGTCCAAAGGGATAACGATCTATGCGATCACCTATAATATGGGTGGCGCATTAAAATCGCTTTATGAACAATGTACCACCAAGCCAGAATATTCGCTAACAGCTGAAGATGGAGCAGCACTTGAGGAAGCATTTGGCTCAATCGGAGACCTAATATTGGAAGGCGGGGGATCCGGACCAGGGTCAGTGCGACTAATCAAGTAAGGGCTCTTCAATCGGCGCGGACCAAACATCGGTCAAAGCCAACAGCCTATAGTTGCAGTGATCGGGCTCGAGGCGGAGGGAGACGTTGACCACGCCTTACGGAAAACTCCAAACAGTGGTGAGGGCATGTTGTTCCCCGTGCCACAGCCAATGAATCCGCAAACCAGCGAAATAATCGCCATAAGTCTTGGGCTCCGCGAAGCGGTAGGTGCCGTCGGTTATACCAAAAAACTAGAGCCCCTAATGGCTGAGAAACTACTACGTTAGCCCTTGGGTGCCAGCCAATACCGCCCTTTGACTTGCCCTCACAGCGGACCACCACAGTCTCCACTTCCAACTGCGCGCCAAAACAAGTACCTGTGAGCTTTGCGTCGGGAAGAAGAACAAAAGTCTTGACCCGAGGCCTTAAAACCGATTGGATCTGTAATGAAGGTAATTATTCATTGCCTTCCAACAGAACGCGGGCCAACTAATAAAGGATTTCGGCAAATGGGAACGCTTAACTCATCTTCATTGAGTATTGTGATTGGGCGATTTTTGTTAGGCCTCTATTTTCTTGTTCCTGGCGTTGCCAAGATTTTCAATAGCAGCTCGCAAATTTTGCTTATGGAAGCACGCAACATTCCCTTTGCTCATTCACTGTTGTTATTCGCCGGCGTCTCAAGCTTGTTGGGTGCACTGGCACTTATTTCAGGACGTTTTATCAAACTCGCCGCCTACGGCTTTGTGGCTTATGTGCTCTTGGTAAATGTATTAATCCACCCTTTTTGGGTTGTCGAAGCGGAGATGCAGAATTTCATAAAGAACCTTGCGATCATGAGCGGTCTATTGGTCCTTGCAGGGTATGCACAGATGCGGTGGCCATCACCTAGCGATTGGTGGAAGAGCGATGCGGCAGTTCTAAAGGCCTAATCATGGCCTAGGCTTGCTTTCTTACTTTGTGGCCGGAATCCTTTGTATTCTGAGACCGCCTGCAGCCAAGTTTTAATCGACCCGCATTAACATCTAATCCGCAGTCTTGCTGGGGGTGCGGGAAGCCCCAACTCCCATAGAACGCTCAGGCAGTGGGCTGATAAAGCTCGGATGAACCTCTATACCCCCCGAGGTGCCGTGATTGCCAGCGGCTTTATTGACTGCGGTTGCCTAGCGGCTTTTTTGGAGGTCAGACCAATATTCTGGTTTGTGTGGGGTCAGAGCTTAGCACGACTAAAAGCATGCAATCGTGGTTCGCCTGAGAGTTCGTCAATCGTAAGCTGATATGTAACATTGGATCTGTCAGGCCGCTCATCAATTCCGATATCAATCTCGTTGTGCCCTTTACTCAACCGCAAAAAGGGCGGCTTTCCTAATGGGCCGGAATTGTTGGCGCTGACAAGGTCCACAGGAAAGTCGCCCATCTGCTCAGGAGCCTGACCTTCGTAAACACGATAGTTTACACGTCGAATATTTGCCACGTTGTCACCCGACCTAGACTTAACTCCATACCCCCTGACTGAAAAATAAATAGCGCCGTCTCGCCATCCCTGGATCCAGACGCCTGTTAGGCGTGGAATTTCCTTTACTTCGCCGATATCGGCGACGAGTTTGATTGACTGAGTATCGACATCAATCAAATAAACACGGGCGCGGTGCTCAAGTTCAACTAACGATCCACCATCGGGAAAAGCACTTAGGCCAGTTGGATCTTGTACGCGTCGATAGTTCACTGCAACGGCTAGCGTATGGCTATCCGGCTTGCCAAGTGCGTTTTCGATGACAACGTCGAGGCGGGCGGATCCATACGTGCAACTTACCAAGGCAAGTAATAACATTACGATGGCGCTTGTTATTGCGATTTTAGTCATAAATCTGTGGTCTGCCCTCGGTTAGTTGGGGACTGAGCAAGCAAAACTACTCGGCCAACTGTAAAGTTTCAAGGCTTACCTAGTAGAGCAGCCTTTCACTAGGTAATTCTGATGTCCCAGCTCATTAAAATCCGGCCACAAGTTTGTAGGAACTTCGACCGAATTGAAGTGCAACCATACTGCCATCTCGCGTTTGTCCGCTTTCGAGCAACCTCCAACCCGCCCTAAACGGCAACCCTTGGCGCAAAGCAGACCAAGTTAGTTTGCAAGTCCACGACACAAATGGTGCAAACAACAGTCACCCTCTAGGAGGCCTAGGAACAGCTTCAATGCAGCGCTGTGCTTGCCCTGAAGCTGCTAGGTGATTGTGTCGCCACAAATCCGGCCCTCAAGGGGTCACGCCTTAGCGCGTTTCGATGGCATTGACCCCCAACTTGAGAAGCAGGAGGCGCGCGCCGCGCTTACCGTGGCAGCGCTGATTGAACGCTATCTGTCAGAAGGGAGGATGTCGAAGCCCAACAAACGGGAGTCCTCTTGGGCCAACGATGCATCGCTCCTGCGCCGCCATACCATTCCCCTCATCGGCAAGCGATTTGCCCGCGACCTAACCCGCCAAGATATTGAGCGGATGCAGGCAGACGTCGCGGCGGGGAAGACAGCGGCAAGGATCAAAACAAAAGCCAGAGGCCTCGCACGCATTTCGGGCGGGCAAACCTCAGCTGGTGGCCTCATTCGTTCGTTTTCGGCCATGATGTCTTGGGCCGTGCGCAATGGGCTCAGCGAGACCAATCCCTGCATCGGGGTCGAGAAATTTAAGCCAGGTCGACGCGAGCGCTTTTTGACGACCGAAGAGGCGCGCAACCTCTTGGCCAAGCTCGTGGTCCTGACCGAGAATGCCGAGATCGACGAGAGCCATGCAACCATCATCCGCCTGCTTCTGTTCACCGGTGCAAGAAAGAGCGAGATCCTAGGCCTGATGTGGAACGAGCTCGACCTTGAACGTGGCCGGATTGTCCTGCCCCGTGGGCGCTCCAAAACTGGCGAGAAAGTCATTCCCCTAAACTCTGCCTCGCTGGCCGAGCTAACAGACCGCCCCCGCTCCTCTCGCTATGTGTTCCCTTCTCTCACTGGGTCTGATGGCCCAACGGTCGGGCTCTATAAATCATGGGAAAAAGTCCGCCAGAGTTTGAACCTTCAAGGCGTGCGCCTACATGACCTACGCCACTCATTCGCCAGCTTCGCCGCTGCACGCGGGGCGAGCCTGTATGTAATCGGCAAAGCCCTCGGCCACACGCAAGCCTCGACCACCCAACGCTACGCGCACTTGTCAGACGACCCAGTAAGGCGGGCTGCAGAGACAGTGGCAGATCAGATTTTGGGGACGCGTGTGGGGTGAATGGGAGGAGCTTTACGCTAACCTTATCGTCTGCTTTGCGCCAGATGTGGTCGATTAGAACGGGTTGGCGGTTGCTCGAAAGCGGACGTTTGAAAGCATATAGGGTGCGGTCCGACAGGACTGCACCACCGCAACGACAGTGGTCTTCGTTTTGATTGTTTCTACTTGGAACGCCTTTGCTACAGGCTATGCCTACGCAAAGGCTTCGTTCGAGTTTGAGCGCGCAAGATGGGGAGTCAAGGGGCGCGCTTTGCGCGTCGGCGAAGCCGATTGCACCCCTTGACTCCCCAGCTTGCGCAATAACAATTGTTGCGCGGCTTCAAGGCAAGCGAAGTGCGGCCTGAAGCCGTTCCAAGTGCTTTGGCGCATCATTGACGATCTCAGAAATTGCTTGACCAAGGTGCATTCCATCAATGGAATGCACCCTACCGCGCGGAGCGCATTGCTGAGGTATGGCAAACGGCCCCGAGAGTTAACGGCGTCGATGGATTGCCTTATCACAGATCAATTTGGTCGCAAGAAGTAACAGTATATAGGGAAATTCCAAAAGAGGCTATTATTGGACCTGTATCAAAAAGGTATTAAGGCATGACTGAATTTGAAAAATGCCAAGAACAGTTTAAGTTAGACCTTGGTTTGTTTCTAAGGGATATTCAGACTATTCGAAAAGTTGATACGGCTGTGTTTCAAAAGGTTGACCGTGGAGCTACAGTGCTCGCCAATGCATTGAAGGGGCAGCCGCTCGTTCCAAAGGCCCTACTGAATGAATTGCGCGTAGCGACAAAAATATTGCTCACAGAGGCTCCCTATATCGATGGGGGACAAAACGATTTGGCCAACATGGCGAGCAAGTTAGAAATGACCTTTGACCTTATTCTTAAGGGCGAAAGTCCAGAGGATAGGAATCCTGGCGTGCCCAGAATTATTTGAATGCAGAAGGTATCGCCAATTTGAAAAATAAATCTGAAACAGGAGTTCTTGTCCCCTCCGTCAATCAGCCCAACCATGTTGAAACTTGGGGGTTTGAGCTGGCTGATGAGGCGGCGCACATGATTGTTTGGTTGGGGAAAGGGCCCGACTTCCGGCAATTTGTGGTAGGTGACATCGAGTCTGAGCTCTATAGCCAAACCCCCAGAGCCCAGCTCTTGGCTGTCAGGTGCAATGACAAGCCGGTGCTCAGAACGAACGTGAAGCAGGCGGAAGGTCAGGAAGCTATCGTGACCGATTTTAGCGTGACCTTCCCGGTAACTGTCCGAGTAAAGATGGCTGACGGTGCAATCTGGAAGCTGGATATCCAGCATAATTATGACGCGGCTAACATCCAACTTCGCGACGGACGTAGAACATTAAGATTGAACTTCGGAATTACCGCACATTACCAGGAGGTCTAATGGGGCCGCAGAGACAGCAGCGCCTCGGACGTTCCCGAATCTGTTTCCGGAGGATATCCCCCGAGTTCCAAATGTGATCCCAATTGATCGTCTCCTAACGATGAGCCAGCGCAACCTCGCTTATGTAGTGAAGGAAGATGGAACCTTAATTGTTGGAAAGAACAATCAATTCCAAGGGCATATTGACCTTGCAGGTGGCAATCCTGTGTTAGCGGCCGGTGAATTTGGAGTTCACGGAGGGAAATTAAAATTTATTGACAACTTCTCAGAACATTATCGGCCTTCTAGAGTCGGAGCGCAAACTGCGGCGGAAAATGCGTTTAAGAATGTAGGGTTTGATGTTAATGGTAAGTATGTTGGGAGAGGTTTCTGATGTCAGAAGTATCAATGGTTGTGCAAAAGTTTTACGAGTTGGCAAAGGAAGCTGAAAGGATAGATTCGGAAGTCTATGACGAACCGACGGAGCCCGTATTTGAGGCGGTTCTCCTTCATGTATTAGCTCATCCGGAGGCTCGATCTGCTCTTTCAGCAGCATTTTTAGACATTGCACATGACCCAAACAAAGCACCACCAGATTTGATTCAGTACTGCATGCATGTACTCCGGTGGGGCGAAGTTAATGATGCGATTTCCTCATGGTTGGAAACTGAACGTAGCGAACGGGTTCGACACATATTTAAGAAATTTATCATGTCGTTTGACGATAATTGGTACGGCGCGAGTATGCATCAGCGCTTTTCGTAAGCAAATATTAAGTTGGCACCGCAGAGTACGCCATTCAGCCCGGAAAGCGACATTGATTTCCTTATCGAAAGCGGACAACTTACTCAAGGCTATAAGGCGTCACGCAATATCCCGGGCTTTATACATCCCAATAAAATTCTGAATGATTACCCTCTCCTCAGCGAGTGGAGTCAAAAATGGACAAGCACTTTGGGTCGAGACGTTACGCCAGGGGCATTCCAACCGGGAACCCTGCCGTCACATCCAGCAATCGTGGTGAAGTAATATGAAAATTGTAAACCTGCTCTTCGCTTATCCTAAGGCAAATGATTTAGCCCATCTTTCAAGAAAAGTGGGTGAGGCTTTAGGAGGTCTCGATTTGGAGGAGCGTGAAAGCAGCAATTATGTCGATGGACGATATTTTGCCGGGAGCATAGAAAACATTAGGATCGTTCTGGCTTTGTCCGACGAGACCGACCACGATGATCTTCCCTATTGGCTTGCGCTTAGTTCCAACGAGATGCCCGAGGTTGAGATTATTGCTTTCGCCGACATGATTTCGGAAGAAAAACTCCTGCCGAACGGTTTTTGCGTCTCCCGCTTTGTCTACTTTGCGCGACAGGATGAACAAAGAATAGACTATTGATGTAAGTCTGTTGGCGCAGAAAGCATAAATCCAATCGCCTCGGTTCTGGAATACAGACCTCGCGGCGAGGAAATCATCTACCGAGCCCTGCCGGAAGCCCATTTTGAACCACTTCAACTAACCGCAACACTCGCCTTCACGACAACACCTGTCCCAATAGCGCCTCAGCGCAGTAGGGTGCGTTCCGCAAGGAATGCACCATCTCCTATGCCGCTGTCGACAGCCAGATTCGCTTTCAACCGCTTTAGAACGTCCGCTTTCGCCCCCCACGCCCCCCAAAGCAGACCAGCCGCAATCGGCCAACTATTGCCAAAATACAGACAGTCCCAAATGCGCCAAAGGTGAACAACAAAGAGGGCTTAAGCCGTGCCCTTAGGCAGTCGCGGCTAGCCCGAAGAAGGGGATCACGTCTCTACCCGTATTGCCAGCCAATCGCTTTAGGTGCCTTAGCGGGGCTGACTTGCTGGCCAAAACGTAAGACATCATTAGCAACACAAATCATTACCATGCAGCAAAGGTGCCTTAGGGGGCCACTGTTTAGTCGGGAATGATGTTGTCTTGCCCGAGATGGCTCTGAGCAACTTGCTCGCAAAGCCAAGCGATGCGTGCGCGCACATCTAAAGGAGCTATAACTAGAACCTCTGTACCGAAGCTAAGAAGTAGGCGTGCCGCTTGATCCATTGTTTCGTAAGGAAGCGTGGTTTCAAACCAATTAGTTTGATCTGTTGGTGCTGCTTTGTCTGCCGCCGCTTTGCCATAATCGCCCAAGTCACGAAGGTACCTAAGGCCAGTTTGGGTCACGCGAATTTTGGCGAGGTGCGGACGAATACGAGCTTCAAATTCTGCGACATGAGCCGTCCAATAGCTAGAGAGGTCAAAATCTGCAGGCCGCTCAAACGTCTCTTCCAATAAGACAACATCTGCCACGTTTTCGACCTTATAGGTCGCAATGTGCTTTGGACCTTTAGCGACTAAATACCAAGTGCTGGCTTTGAGCACCAAGCCTAAGGGTGCAAGATGCCAATGGCGTGCAGCCGTCCAGCTTTGATACTGAAGCGAGACCTTGCGCTGCTGGGTCAAGGCGCGAGTCAGAATGGGCAATTGCGGCAGGCTTTGGTAGGACCTGTACCAATCGGAAGGATCGATATGGAAATAGGATTGCGTCTGATTTGCGGTTTGACGGCCCTTTTCAGTCAATGCCGCCAAAAGCTTGTTTCGGGTGGCTTGCACCTCCCTGCCTAGCCCCATATCGAGCGCCAGTTTCGGATTGCCAATCAGAAACAAGGTCTGGGCTTCAGTTTGATCAAGCCCCGTTAAGCGGGTGCGATAATTCTCAAGAAGCTCAAACCCTCCACCCGGTCCTTTGTCGCCATAGACGGGAACTCCGGCAGCACTCAGGCGATCAATATCGCGATAGATGGTGCGCTGCGAAACTTCAAATTCTCGCGCCAATGCCTGGGCGCTTAGGCGACCACGGCTTTGTAACAAGATCAAGATCGAAAGAAGGCGGCTTGACTGCATGAAACGAGATTAGCAGAAAATAACTGACAGGCTATGTCAGTTATTCACCGTTAGAGTGGCGCTTTCCGTCCGGAGGTCGCAACTTGAACATAGCTACAAAACGCAACTTCCTAGGGCAGAGCGGAGCGATGCTTTTTGCGACTAGTTGCACCGCTTTAAACCCAAAACCACTTCTAGAAGGACGCGCATCGATGACACATGCCTCTAACTTTGACTTTTTGAGTGGCGACTGGATCATCGCGAACCGCCGCCTCAAGGACTATAGGGGACCCGAGTGGGAGGAGTTTTCCGGCTCTGCCAAGGTATGGTCGGCCATGGATGGCATGGCCAGTATCGAGGAACTGCGGGGCCCAAGTGGTAAGCTCTTAGGCATGGGGGTTCGCGTTCTTAACAAGCAAACAGGGCTGTGGGCAGATCATTGGACCAGTGCGGACTATGGCGTCGTAAACTCGCCAATGATGGGCAATTTCAAAGACGGGGTTGCTAGGTTTGAATCCGATGATGTCGATACCAACAATCGGCCGATCAAGGTGCGCGGCATTTGGGATCAAATCACTACCCAGTCTTGCCGGTGGCAACAATTGACCAGTAGCGACGAAGGGGCCAACTGGACACCCAATTGGATCATGCACTGGACGCGGGCCTGATAGACAGCCCTGCGATCCAACTTATCAAAATTCTTCAAGGTAAAAGGCCGGATGAAAACTGAATCGGCCTGCGGGGATCGTGTTGTCGAGCGGTAGAACCATGAAGTATTCGGCAGGCTCTTTCTCAGGCGCATTTGCGGCGGCAGGAATAAACCCGTGGCGGGAATAATATTTGGTGTCTCCTACGAGAATGCATCCGCGGGCTTTGCGGGCATTCATCCATGTTTTGGCTTCTGAAATGAGCATACCACCCACGCCCTGTCGTTGCAGAGCCGGCTCAACGGAGATCGGGCCAAGTCCAAACCAGCCCTCTACCCCGCTCTCGTGGGCGACGGGCGAGAGCGCCACATGGCCAACGACTTTTCCGTGCTGCTCCGCCACGAGGGAGAGGCTAAGCGCACCCACATTCCGCAAGACATTGACTAGGTCCTGTTCGTTACCGCCTGCGTAAGGCATCGGTGCAAAGGCCCGCTTGGTCACGTCGTAAATTGCGTCATGATCTGTCAGCGCTTCCGGTCTGATCAGGATGTTCGTTAGTTGGTTCATACCTAAAACTTCCGTGTGCTATTGACAGTCTTGTGCCTTGAACATGGGCGAGCTTCAAGCCGCCATACCTTTCTGGTGAATCTCTTCATGGCACCCCATTCGCGCACCAAGACAGAAAACGGGCAATGACATGCCTAATGGATCTTCTCACCTAGCGGACGGTCAAACGCAGGTGCTGCGTCAAAGTCGGCAGGGGTGAAGGGCTTGGCCATAAACAGATAGGGATAATAGTAAGTTCTTAGCCGGGAATGATAGGCCCGGATACGATCCTGATAGGCCGATTGTGCGGCCATATCTGTACGCGCAATTCGGTGGAGGCCACGCTGAATAGCAATCGGGGGCAAGACGAGAGCGACAAGTCCTGCGCGGGCGTCACGCTCTGTGATCCCGGCCCGATAGGCCCGCGACAACGGCTCAACATGCTGATCGCCCAAGTGCTGGAACGCATAATACCATTTCCATTCAAAGGGACGCTGCATGGGCGGCGAAGTCGCATATTCGGGATAGAGTTTGTAAAAGCGCTGCAAGGTCGCATCGCGATCTATATCCCACGCATCATGCACCGCCTCGCGGTTCTCGCGCATAATGGCCGCCCCGTCCGGGATTGGGGTAGCCGCATTGATTACCAGATTGAAACCCGCAGGCGCAATCAATGTAATCACAAACCAGATGGTGGCCAGCACAGCCGCATTCGTGGGCGAGCTACCCGCCCCCTTTGCGATCAAAGTTGCAACCAGGGTCCAAAACCCAAGCAATGCGAGGATTAGGCCGGTAAAGGCCAATGTCTCGCCTAGTCCCGCCCCGCTGATCAGGGCACCGACCCAAAAGACGACAATAAGCACCGCGCTGACCAAGCCAAAGCGCGCCGCAATCCGGGGTATCCAGACGCGCGCATGCGCTTTTGGAATGGCCTGCAAACTTGCAAGTCGACCGGCCTCACGCTCACCCGACCAAAGATCGTAGAAAAGCACGATCAGAACTATGGGTGCCAAATAGATCAAGACAAAGGCAAAATCGAAACGGCCCGGTAATGCTAGCTCTGGGTTTTGGGCTTCATTCTCATGTATTTGGCCTTCGAGCGCTAAAGCCCGAATACGTAAGATAGACGGGGCAATATCGCGTTGGCCGAGTGCGGCAAACGCTAGGGCAGAAGGCGGGTCCCATGTCGGGTGAAAGCGATAATAGGCCGCATCGCCCGCATCGGTAGCAAAGCTCTTGGTCGCGGCTGTATCCGTTTTTTGTAGGGCGATAACTTCACTAATGGCCGCCTTTTGTCTGGCCACTTCCTGTAGCCCCAAACCGACTGACAATGCGGCCAATCCCGCCAGCAGCGCGATCGCCCACACACTTGCGCGTTGGCGTAATAGGAAGCTGATTTCGCGACAGAAGTGCTTCATAGCGCCCTACCCGCCAAAACGCGCCCACTCCAGCCAGCCAAAACCACCATGGCCCCGAGCCATAAAGCGAGAATTAGGATTGGGGTAATGGAGGCGGACAAGCGGTCGGCAGCGCTTGTGGGCTTAAACACAAAGTCCGGTGCCTTGGCCCAATTTTTGGCACCAATGCGGGTGCGCTGTTCGGCCTGGGGATCCTTGGACCGAGCCGCATCATCAGCGAGACTTAATCTATCCCGGTGCAGGCCATTGAGATATTGCACCATGGCAAAGCGGTGGGCTTCGCTTTGCTGTAAGAAACGCAAATGGGTTTCAAGGTCGGTCCCCGCTCCTGCCATCGACAGGCGACGCACAGCAAGGGCTGGGCTGAAAATCGACAGATAGGCAACGATGTTGCTTTGTGTGCGCTGGGTGGCGGCTAACTTGGCAAAATGTTTGTTAAACAGCCGCGAGGTCAGCGCCTCTCCTTCTGCCGAGACGGCCCCCCGGAAGTTGAACGGCAAGTCCTCGACTTTGGTCACGCCATAGTGCGCCAAGGTGCGCGCCTTAAAGGCGGCGAAGAAAGGATCATCGGGATTGTGGCTGTCGCCCAATTGGCGCAACTCGGCTTGGATTGTCAGATCGGTTGCTGCCCGGCTATCCAAAGGTTCTAAGCGGCTTGCCAGATCGGCGGCCCCGCGTGGCGCTACAACGGCAATGAAACACCAAATGCCGATCAGGATAAGTAAAGCTGCTTGTCCCGAGCGAGCTAAGGCTGAGACTGCAATAATGCCTACTACCCAAATCAACACATAAAGGCCGTAACCAAGCCCAATCATAGCTGCGGCACCCGCTTCGCTAGGCATGACAATGGCCATCAGAACTAGGGTCAACCAAGCGGGGGCGATTGCAACAAGGCCGACGGAGCCAAGCGCGAGGGTTTTACCGAGGATGAGATCCCGTGCTGTGACACCTGAAGACAGAAGAAGCCTTAAACTGCCGCGCGTACGCTCGCGCGTGATCATCGAAAAACCCAAAAATATCAGCAATAGCGGCGCGAGGGTTTGGAGGACAAAGGCCGGCGTCAATTGGCCAAAGCGCATGAGGCTTGAGTTCTCGCGCACCGCAGAAATGGTCGCACTATTTTGACGATGGCCTTCTAGATAAAGCGTGGTACCGCTGAACGGGTCAATGCCCGGATCAAACCCGGCTAGGGTACCGATCGGGCGGTACACATAGCTGCCATAATGCACCATGCGGTGGGGATGGCGGGCGGGTTGAGCTTCAAAAAGCGCGTCGGTTTCAGTCTGATTGGCGATACGGCCAAGGCGTTCCTGCGCCATGTGGGTGTATGAGGTTGCCGCTGCAATTGTCGATAAAAGCAGCAAGGCAATCACGCCAATCAAGGCCACGCGCGAGCGCACCATTAAGGCAAGCTCAGCCCACGCGATTAGACGGGCGCGGCTCATGCAGCGGCGTGCCCGACGCGCGCATGGGTGAATGCGCCATAGAGGGCTTGTAGATCAAACCTTGGATTTGCGCTTTGGGCTTGCCACTCTGACGCCAATTTGCCGTTGATTATCAGGCCGATTGTATCGGCTACATCAACCGCACCCAAAAGATCATGGGTCACCATCAAAATCGCCACATCGCTCGCCTTAAGGTCCAAGAGGAGAGCATGGAAATCCTGCGTCGCTTGTGGGTCCAGACCTGTTGTTGGCTCATCGAGCAACAGAACTGGCGTCCGGCGCAGCAAGGCAAGCGCGATGGCAGTCTTCTGGCGCATGCCTTTGGAGAAGGCACCCAAGCGTTGGTCTTGTGCGGCAGGGTCCAGTCGGACTTCAGCAAAGGCCTCTTCAATCTGGGCCTTGGTGCACGATTGGCCAGCGAGGCTCAAAAAATAGTCCACATTTTCGCGCGCGGTTAAGTGCTCATAGAGGGCAACTGTTTCAGGTAAATAGGCGACTGATGCGCGCGCAGCATCGGGCTGGGTCGCGGGGTCTTTGCCGTCGACAAACACCTGACCACTCACAACGGGCAAGAGGCCCAAAGTGGCAAACAAGGCAGTGGACTTTCCCGCACCATTGCCACCCAACAGGGCGTAAATATGCCCCGCAGGCACACTCAGCGTTAGGCCGTCCAGCACGCTACGACCGCCGCGCTCTACCACCAGTTCGCTGAGCGACAGACCTTGACCCCCCATCCTATCGAACCCCTAGAAACTATAGCGCAAAGCCACCGTCACGTTGCGCGGGGCACCCGGTGCAACCCACAGCCTGCTGAATGAATTGGTGTAGAATGTGGTGTCGGCCAGATTATTGACCTGAGCCGACACTTCCAAATCATCGGTCAGATCATAAGTCGCAAACAGTCGCAGCGTGGTATAGGCGGGCAACTCAAAGGCCGTTGCCGTTTCACCTAGACGATCGCCCACATAAAGCAGACCACCGCCGATCTCCAACTCGCGCCCGCCGACCTCATATTCTTTCGAGACGAGCGCGCTCAACGTATGCTCAGGCACATTGATCAGTCGATCGCCCTTTTTAATCAGCGCGGCAAAATTGGGATCAAGGCCATCCTTGGCAACTTGTGCGTCCACAAAAGCATAAGACAGGCGCAGGTCTAATTCGCCGGGCAATTCTGCCGACACATCAACTTCAAGGCCTCGGCTTTCCGCCTCACCAATGGCCAGCGAGAAGCCTGCATTGAGCGGATCTGCCGTGATAATGTTCGTCTTGGTCATGGAGAAGGCAGCAATCGTGGCTTCCAAGTCACCATCCAGCAAGGTGATCTTGCTGCCCAATTCGAAGGATTCAGACTCCTCGGGTGCAAAGGCTTTGCCGGCAAAATCTGTCCCCGAATTAGCTCTGAAACCTTGGCCATAAGACCCATAGAAGGTCAGAGCGTCACTGGCTTCAAAGACAAAACCTGCTTGCGGGCTGAATTTGGTATCGGCGAAGGATGTCGAGCTGTTATTGGCCCGGTTCAAGCCAGAGCTGGAGAAATCGTCATACCGCCCACCCAAGCGGATTTGAAGCCGATCACCCAATTTGATTTGATCTTGAATATAAAAACCCCAAGCCTCTTGCTCGTCCAAGCGATTGGTTTGTGGACCCGGCGTTGGCAACGGGAATTGTCCATAAATGGGGTTGAAAATATTGATCACATTGCCCGCAGCAGGGCTGGGGTTGCCAGCAACCGACGGTGGCCGAAAGCGCAAGAATAGCTGGTCATTGGAGAATTGGTCATAGTCGAAGCCTGCCAAGAGGCGATGCTCAAGCGCACCGGTTTCAAACCGCCCGCTGATTTCAGCGCGGTAAACGGTATGTTCGGCTTCATAATCGCGGAAGCGGCGCTGGCGGGACAAGGTTTGACCATCGACAAATAGGCGTTGCCGCGCTGTGGCGAGCTCGGCTTCGGTGGAAAAGCCTTGCAGATCGGTGGTGCGATACCCTGCTCCGACCAAAAGGCTCCAATCATCATTGAAGTCATGTTGAAGCTGCATTTGATGGCCGGTCGCATCGGCCTGAAGTGGCCCATCAGCTGGCTCGCCGAGGAAACGCGAGGTCGGAACAACATCCAACTTGTTATTGAGTGAAACGACGCCGCGATCAAAGGGCAGTTCTTGGCGTGTAATTTCGCCTTCATAGGTCAGGCTGGTCTTCGGATTGATCCGCCATTGCGCGGAAGGAAAAATCCCAGACCGTGTGGACTCAAGCGTATCGCGGAAACTATCACTTTGCTCGTAGAATCCATTGAGGCGTACCGCAACTTTCTCGCTCAAAGGACCCGTCCAATCGCCATCGACGCGGACTTTGTCAAAGCTGCCGACGGCGACCCCAATCGCACCTTCAGTCTCAAATTCGGGCTTCTTGGTGACCAGATTGACGGCACCGCCCGGCTCGCCACGACCGAATACGGCCGCGGTGGGACCTTTTAAGATCTCGATCCGTTCAATCCCCACAATGTCGCGTGGTCCGCCAAAGCCACGACCGGCATTAAAGCCATTGACGAGATAACCACTGGGCAAATTCTCGTCGCCGGCAAAGCCTCGGACGGCAAAATTATCCCAGAGGCCACCAAAGTTGTTTTGGCGCGCCATGGATGCCGACAAGTCCAACGCATCGGAAAGGCGGGTGATCCCGACTTCCTCCAATGTGTCTGCTTCCAGAATGTCAACAGACTGGGGAGTAAGCTTCAAGGGAATATCGGCCCGATAGGCTTGGCGTTGTGCGGTCACCACAATGGTTTCCGCTTTGCTTTCCTTTTGCGCGGGATCGGCAAAGGCCACAAAAGGCGTCAGTGTCGCGCCAATCAAGGCACCAGATAATAGTGAAAGGCGTCGACTTGTCATGGTGTCTGTGCGCGTCCTTAACTCGTTTAAATCTGCGTATGAGAATGATCTTCTTTATTTGTTATATTATTACATAACAGATGTAAGGGGGAAAATTCAGTAAGAAGCTAATGAATCGACTAGTCACATCATCGACCACTCACACTGTGTCAGGAAATGGCGGGCGAAGGGCCGAGTATATATGCTGTTGCCCGTCTGCTTACTGACTCCACGCCCTCAAACCAGACCATCCGCAATCGGCCAATTGTCGCCATTCCTTGAACCCACAAACCGGCGAAACAGGCCCTACCCCAAGACGCGTATTCGTTCCCAAAAGCGTTAGGCAGCCTCAATTAAACAAAAATAAGACTGTCCCAAAATCAGACAAACATCCGTGACGATTAAGTCTCCAAAGTATTGAGACATCATCGATTAGAGTAATCATTGGATTATGGCATCAAGCCTACCCTTTCCAATCAATTCCGCGCAATTCCTAGGAAATGATGGGCATGCGATGGCCTTGAGGTGATTGCCTCGCAACCTCACGGCATAAATCCTGCAGCGACCACCTTCGCCAGCAAAATTCAGCTGACAGGGAAGGAAATAGACGAAAAGGATTGAATCCATGGACGATGGAGAGACCGAGACAAAACGGGATCGCTTGCTCAACCGTAAGGACGCAGCAGCCTATTTGACAGACTTGGGCTTGGAAATGGCCGCCCAGACACTCGCGCGGAAATTCCATGAAGGGTGCGGCCCGCTTTGCACCCATGTTGGCGACCGGGCGATGTATTGGCGACGCCACCTAGACGACTATTTCAAAGAACACCTTTCAGCGACCCGCAGATCCTCTAGTGAGCCGCGCGTCGCAGCCTACGCAGCCGAACAAGACAATCGAGCGCCAAGCCCCCTGCCCGCGTCACTGTCCAAACCGCGAGGTCCCCAATCAAAACTGCGCCGCCAAAGGCAATTAGCGCCCGCCTCAATGCCCTTGCCGTTCTAGCAGTCTCAGCTTTAGCCTCAGCCCGCATCACGCCTCAGGAGTCATTTATGGGGCTTAAAGCGCTTATGGCCTATCCGCGAGCCTACATCGCCAATTACTGCCTGCGCTCTGGGTGCAGCTGATCATGCCAGGCAACCGCGATTGTTTAGGGATCCCCTGACTTGCCGGCCATGTTGGCTTTGCTTGAAAATGAGGCGGGCTTGAAGATGGCGATCATTGAATGGCGACAGAGAAATGTAAGTCGTTTTTTGTGTTGCGGGGCAAGATAAAAGGGGCCAAGTCGTCGGTTGGTTTATCTTATTGATTATATTTGATTTTAGACAAGTTATCTTACACCCCCTATGACTTGCTTTAAGTCGTCCATTTTTGAGCAATGTAAGTCGTCGTAAGTCGCCGGTTTAGAGGTCCGAACTAGGCATCTTTTGGTGGCTTTATGGCCAGCGCGGCGATGATTTCCTGATGGGCAAATTTGCTCTTGTTTTGGCAATAGCGGCCGATTGCGGCTGGTCTGGTCTGGGGAGCTGGCATGGTCGGTAAGCCGCCAAGGAAAGGCGAACATCCCTCCGAATAAGTGTTATAGGCGTATGAATGAGTAGAGCTGTCGCGCCGTTGGCAAAGACACCGGGCGCCGCTGTGGCAGGGGCTGTCTGCCGCTGAACGACCGAGGCGGCGTAAGAACCCTCCCACCCACCATTGGGATCACGTTGGCTAGAGTTTTCATCCGACTCCCCACGCGGGATCAAATGATCCGTTGGTGTCAAAATTTAGCGCCTCTGAGGAGGTGCAGTCCTGAGGGACTACTCGCTAAGGCGCGATGTGCATTGCTGGGATACGCTTGGTAAAATAAGTACGCCATTGACATATACGTCATTAGCCTATAAATCCACTCCATGACCGCTCCTCAAACCGTTGTCGAACTGGCTATCTTCGAGAGGCAAGCCAAAGCAATAATGTCGGATGAGGAACGTGCGGCCATTGTCGATTATATCGCGGCTAACCCCGAGGCTGGCGTGCCGCTCGGCGGTGGTTTGCGCAAAGTCCGTTTGGCCCGCGAAGGCGGCGGCAAGAGCGGTGGATACCGGACCTTGTTTGTCTTTGGCGGCGTGCATGTCCCTCTGTTTTTGGTGGGTGTGTTTGCCAAAAATGATAAGAGTAACTTGACCAAGGCCGAGCAGGCCAACCTCGTGCAGTTGGCCAAGACGCTGCTGGCAACTTATGGAGAACGAAGATGAGTAAGTTTTACGATGAGTTGGCCGAGGGCCTCAATGAAGCGATTGCCTTTGCCAAGGGCGCGGATACCGGCGCGCGTGTCCACGTTATCCACGTGCCGGTAATCGATGTGGCCAAGATCAGGGCGCAGACGGGTCTGTCGCAAAGTCAGTTCGCCAAAAGCATCGGCGTTGCCAAGGGGACGCTGCTCAACTGGGAACAGGGCCGCCGTCACCCCACTGGTCCCGCCCAAGTCCTACTGGCGATGATCGCGCGACGGCCATCGGTGGTTGCTGAGCTGCTGCGCGCGGCCTGATCATTCGCTGTTGATCACTTCCGACTTGGACGAATCGCATCTATTTTTTGTGACCTTACGAGAGTCTTCCTTCGGGCTCCGCTCACGCAGTACCTTCGCCTACTGCCTGCGCATCCAGAACTGACGGCCTTTCGGCGGTACTTGGCCGAAAGGAGATGGTCTGGTTTGGGGGGCGCATTTCAAATAAAGCCGCCGTTTAGGCGGAGCAAAACTGTTTATCGTCACATTGTTCGGCATGATGACCCCGGCCAGAAGCAAGGGTGCCTTTGCGTCAATGTTACAGGGTTTTCGAAATCGATTTTTTACGTATCAAAGATAGTAATAAGTTCGAATTACGGGGGCCTTTATGCTATTGTTAGATGAGTTGGATGGTAAGTCTGTAGCTATTGGCGAGGCGCATTTCCCGTCGCTACGGGTCACGGTGAGAGACTTGATCAAAGCACGGGTCGAATTGGAAGTTGAACGCAGCTCGCAGCAAGCTGTTTCGGCACGAAGGCTTCAACTTGGCAGCGCTCTAAATGATAAGGAGCATAGCAACAGCCAGCATGTTTTTGGCCCGGGGATGCTATTTGGCTCGTTTCAAAAATCAACGGTTCCGCTTCACGTAGACGCGTTGGTTGCGTTGGCAGAGGAGGGTTTTGCCAAAAATCGCTATTTCCTCTTGCTTGGCAACAGCCAGGCAGAAAGCCTCGATGAGGAAATCGACGTTACGCAAACAGCGGAAGTCTTATTTTTATTGCTGACACCATTACGAGGAGGCTGATCATGATTCATGATAGCGCGTTAACCGCTATGCTTAGGCAACTGGCCATGATTATCCCTACATTTTCTCTGAAAGCGAGAACTATCTCACCAAAGCATGTTGAGCTTGTGCAGATTTTACCCCATTCGAGCCGGGTTCTCGCCACGTTGTTGGAGCAAATCTATAATGATAACACTTTAGGATGGATGGAGTTAGGCGGGCTAGTCGACGCCAATATAGAATTAGCTTTTGAAGGCGTTGATCCCCTGCCAATCGCCATGGAATTGTTGATGCGGGAACCTTTGATGTGGTCAGAGTACCACGCGTTAAATCATCCCCGGATCCCCGTTGCTTACATTTAGGCTCTCGAAAAAGCTTGGCAGCAGGTTTCAAAGCGTTATCCTTCTCCTCTAGCAATTGGCGCGTTGGACCTAGAGGCTTTACTAGTTGCAGTCGCTCACATTGCAAGTCGGAATGCCCCCCCTCTTACTAGGGGTAGCGGGGTAGCTATTGGGCCAGTGTTAGCGGCTGCAGCAGCTCGACCAGAACCAATGGTACGCCAAGCGATTATTGCAGTTTTGCGTGCCTTTTTTAATCGCTTTACTAAGCCTGAGCACGCAGCGTCTTTGGTAAAGACCCTACTGCCACTGTCTAACATCGCCAGCGAGGAAATTCCGGAGCTTGTTGCATTTGAGAAGAATTCACTACGTCTAAGAGCAATTCGGGAGAAAGTAATTGCTGAGGTAGGTCCTTTGCTAAGTCACTCATTTGTTGCTGTGTATGCTGGCCATAAGTGGATTAATGAGCCAAGTTTGCGCCGGGCTGAGCAGAATGAGTGCCTTGCAGCATTAATAGAATTATCACCGCGTGAACGGGGTCGGGCACTCGACACGGTAGTTACCCTGCTGAATAATCCGCAAAAATTTGGCATCGCCAATTGGGGTGAGCTGGAGAGTCAGAACTCACCATTCATGTTCGATGGTAATGACTTTCGTCTCTCATACGGACTTCATAACATCATCTGCTCGCTTGCTAGCCGCAAGGTAGAGATGGTTGAACCCGACAGGACAATATCCGCTTTACTCAGATTAATGCCACTGATGACCAAAGATCAAATTCCAAACCGAGTCCTTCAGTCTGTGCTTCAAACTATCAAGGCATATCCCAAGGGGGACGGAGTGGCTGAACTGCGGCGGATTTTGGAACTTCCCAATGCTCCCGAGGTGATAACTCAAAACCGGGTAAAAATCGCAGAAGTACTCCGTAATTTGGTAACACTGCCAATCGCGTCTGAAGTTTCGGCGCACCACTGTAAATTAACAGACCTCGCCAAGTTGAAAGCTTCCAGTTCAACTGAGCTGCCACCAATCCCATTGCCGGCCTTCAAACCCGCTCAATATCGCGGCGAGTATGTTGTCTCTGCTCACTTCGATAACGTATTCGAGCCTCGGCTATATACCGAAGAACATCTGGGTTTTCTGACTAAGCTATCATCTATACGGAAGCAAATTGGTGGATCTTTACCGACTGAGCCGGGCCTCGAGCAGCGCGTTCGCGAGGCGATACGGGCTTCAGGTCTGCAGGAAACCGGTTTGGATGAACAGACTCAGCGGACCGGGTTCGAGCATGCCTTTTACGCACTAAGGGACTCAGCTGATTTCGCAACCAACCAATTGGTTCGGTTCAAAGCCTTTGAACCTTTCATACGTGAGCATCCGGACATTATGCGCCAATTAAGTGTGCTTGCTAGCCAACTTATCAATAAAAGTGGCCAACCTAGGAAATGGCGTGACAATGCTGAAGGCGTGTTTGATCGTATGCCAGCAGAGCAACGTTTCGCCCTGCTTGAGGTTGCAATGAATAGCCAATCGTTGACCTCTTACCCCCCAAGTAATGAGGTCCATCTACGAACGCTGATTTACCTTAGCGACGATTTAGATCCACAGATTTTGGGTCCTAAGTTAGTCCACTATGCACTTAAACACTGTTATGTTACTGAACCTGGGAGCGGCATTAAAGCTGAGAAGATCGGCAATGCTTGCCTAACGACTCTGGCTGCACTGCCAGCAGGAGCGGGCGTACCCTATCTCGCACGGATTTTAGCCCGGACCAAATATCCCAAGATCAGAGCCAAGATAGATGATGCGCTCAACGCAGCCGCAGCTGCGGTGGGCCTATCACGCAACGAATTGGACGAAATGACCGTTCCTGACCACGGGCTCGACAGAGACGGCCTGCTTCGAACTGCGATAGCTGATGGCGAAGCTGTGATACGTGTCGTGGGCACCGATGTCGAGATCGCTTGGTATGGGCCAGGAGGTAAACAGCTCAAAGCGCCATCTGTGGCGATGAAGTCCGACAAGGACTTATTGAACGAAATTCGAGCTAATGCGAAGGAATTGAGTGCTGATCTTTCGATCCAGCCGCTTCGTTTGCAGCGCCAATATCTCTGCTCACGTTCGTGGTCAGCGCAGATTTGGCGCGACCGCTATCTGAACCATCCGCTTATGCGCACGCTGGTGCGTCGATTGATTTGGTGGGTTTCGTGCACAGATGGCCAAAAAGTTGCCGCGATCGCGGATAATGCAGGCGACGCAATGCACGATGTGAACGGTGCCGTGGTTCGGCTTGACGGTGCAACGATTGAGCCTTGGCATCCTATTGAAGCCACGGTTGAACAGGTTGCAGCTTGGCGTGACCGACTAGAAGCGCTGGAAGTGACGCAACCTTTTGCTCAAGTCTGGCGTGAAGTCTACACATTGACAGATGCTGAGCGAGCTACCGTGACTTACAGTAATCGCTGGGCGGCCCATATCTTGCGCCAGCATCAAGCGATGACCCTCGCTCGAATAAATGGCTGGCGAGTCACGCATCGGATGTGGGTGGATGCACCTAACGATCAGGCGTGGCACTTGATGCTGCCAGAGTATGGCTTGGTCGCAGACTATTGGACTGAAGGTGCGGGCGGCGATACTCCCGAGGTGAGCGATAGCGGTGCTTACGCTTTTGTTTGCACAGATCGGATTCAATTTCATGCCATAGACAGAACCGCGCGCGATAGTGGCAGTGGGCCAATACGCGCCGAAGCAATTGCGTTGGCAGATATAGAACCAATTGTGTTCTCGGAAGTCATGCGACATGCCGATTTGCTGACAGCAGTTGCATCAATCGCTGCCGATCCAAATTGGTTGGACCGAGGTGGGCAAGCAACCCACCCAAGTCAATGGGATCACGATGCTACAAGATACTGGACTGAAACTAATACTTCTTACCTAGAAGAATCAGGAAAACGCCGTAAGGCAATCTTAGAGCGAGTAATTCCTCGCCTCAAGATCGCTGATAAACTAAGCGTTGACGATCGCTATTTGTCAGTCAGGGGGACAAGGCACATTTATCAGATTCATATTGGGTCAGGCGCTTGTTTCCGCGACAAGAAGCACATTTGTATTGTTCCTAAGTCCGGGGTTGGTCCGGGGCGAATTTGGCTGCCATTCGAAGGAGATCGAACCTTGTCGATAATTTTGTCCAAAGCGGTTCTACTCGCCGCAGATGACAAAATCACCGATGAGGTAATCCTTAGGCAACTTTAAGGGCTGTTACGATCGCCAAACACAACTGAGTCATCTTGCACTTAATGGGCAGCCTACAGGAACGTTTTAGCTTTTGACCTCGCCCCATAAAGTCCAACCATAAGATTTTAGGATCAAAAGTGCACATAAGGTGCACCGATCCTTGAGGCTGCTTAAATGTCCGCTTTCAAGCAACCACCAACCCGCCCCAATCGTCCACCCTTGGCGCAAAGCAGACCAAGTTAGTTCGCAAATCCACGACACAAATGGTGCAAGAAACAGTCACCCCCAAGGACGCCTAGGAACAGCTTCAATGCGGCGCTTTGCTTGCCCTGAAGCTGTTGAGTGATTTTATCGCCCCCAATCTGGCCCTCAAGGGGTCACGCCTTAGCGCGTTTCGATCCGCAAGGATGGAAGTTGCGCGTTGATCGAAATTAGCGTGATCGGCAAGCCGACTATGCCCCTTGACCGCCAGCTTTGGGTGCACTTCAAAAGGTCAATGGCCGCGATCAAGTTTCATTAGAATGCGAGCCGCCAGTTCACCCGCAAGTTGAAGCAATGAGTCATTAGTCAAAGCTCAGATTGATGACGGATGCCGAATAATAAGAAGCTAGGCTATTCACGCACGCTTTAACAGCGCAAGGCGTTATTAAAGGAAAGTGCCGTTTGCGTTACTAGCGAAGGCACATTGCACAGCCATCGAAACGAATCGCAACGATCAGAATGCGTTGGAAACACCCAGAAAGCGCCGAAATGCCCGTTTGCTACCAATGTTCTGGTGGTCACTGCTGCTACCACCGCAGAAAAAAAGTCTTTCCAGATCATTCCGTTGGGTTTTTGGCATTTTGGAAGCAAATTGATAGCCGACCCCAGAGGGGTTTTGGTTTGACGTAAATTGTCTTGGAAGTGAATGGCGCGCCCGGAGCGATTCGAACGCCCGACCCTCAGATTCGTAGTCTGATGCTCTATCCAGCTGAGCTACGGGCGCGCTGAGGCGGCGTCATTAGACGTCACTGAGGCGAAGATCAAGCGTCTTTGGCTGCATAGACGCCACGCATGACAGCCCGAGCCAAACAATCCGCAGCCAAAGCGCCAATTCGAGCGATATTGAAGTGGGTTGGCTCTGCCAAACTTTGCTGGGCGGTCGACATCGCAAACACCACATCGCCATCAAAAGGGGCAAATACAGGCCGGATGGCGCGGGCGAGGCCGGCGCTGGCCATTTGGGCTACGCGCTTAGCTTGGGCGGGTGTCAATGCCACATCGGTTGCGACACAGGCAATCGTGGTGTTGGTACGCCCGATGGAGGCGGGATTGGCCTTGGCAGGCCCCCAATCATCGCCGACAACGACCAAGGCAGGGTCTGGGCGCACACCGCCTGCTTCCCCATTCTGCTCCAAGGCCCACGCCCAATAGGCATCACTGCCGGGCATGATCACACTGCCAAAGCAATTGACCGCAACAATTGCGCCCACATGGATGCCATCAGCGGTGCGCTGACTGGCAGAGCCGAGGCCACCGCGCAGCTGCCCAGCCCGGGCACCTATACCTGCGCCATGCGCGCCAAGCTCAAACCGATCTGAGACGGCCTCCAGCGCGGCAGCACCCAGTGCACGATAGGGCGGGTCTTGGCCCCAGCTTTTGTCCCCACCATTGGCAAGATCGTAGAGGATGGCAGCAGGCACAACGGGTGAGCGGGGCACACCAGGAAGGTCTATCAAGCCAAACCCGCGCCCACGCGCGCCTAAAACGCTTGCGACGCCATCTGCGGCGGCTAAGCCGTACACCGAGCCACCCGACAAGACCAAGGCGTCAATGGCGTCGACTAAGTTCTCAGGTGCCAAGGCATCGCTTTCCCGCGTGCCGGGGCCACCGCCGCGCACGTCCACGCCACATACGGCGGCAACATCGGGATAAATCACCGTGACGCCTGTCAGCGCGGCTTGATCTTCGGCTTGGCCAATTTTCAGACCGGGAACATCGGTTATCAAATTCATGAGTGGCTGCATCTGGGTTTTATATCGCCTTAACGCTCGTGGGCCTATAGCCCTGTCTGGATTAAGTCGGCTGGTCGGCGGCACAAGACCCATAGACTTTGCTGACAAGATCGATTCATTCTAGGCCATTACAAAGTGGGGCACGCAGATCACAGCTGCGCGCAACCGAGACAGAATTTTGGGAAGCACCATGGGCTCTAAGTTACCAAAGGCACTGTTTCGCCGCCTGATCTTGGCGGCGTGGGCAGGCGCTTGGCTGGTAGCGACTGCGGGTATTGGCTATGTCAACGCGGAAACAAAAAGCAAGGCAAGCCAGCGCGTGCGGGTGGCAGTATCCTCTGTGGGTGCAGACGCGATTGAACGTACACGCCAACGCTTGGCCTTTGCTTATTCCGATGTGGGCCTGACTTTGGGTGCGCCGGTTTATTTCCGCCTAATCCGCGATCAGGACCGCTTAGAGGTTTGGGTTCAGGCACCATCGGGTTCCTATAGTCGTCTGCGGAATTTCAAGATTTGCAGTAAAGACGCGCCTCTGGGGCCACGCCAAAGTGCCTCAACGGGGCAGCCTGAGGGCTTTTACACGCTCACCGCCGCCCAAATGCGGCCACAAGGCGTCGGCTATTTGGGGATTAATCTTAATTGGCCAAACGCCTATGATCGTGGGCGTGGCTGGCGAGGTGCGCCGAGCCTTTTACAGGCGGGCTGTGCATCAGGTCGTCACTATGGGCTGACGGACCAAGACATGGAAGAAGTCTATACCATTGCCTATTCGGCGCTGGTGAACGGGCAGGCTGCCATCCCCTTCCATATTTTCCCGTTTCAAATGACCTCATTTCGGATGCTGCAAGTCGGTCAAGGACCGAAAGCAAGCTTCTGGCGCGAACTGGAGCCTGCTTGGCGTGCGTTTGAACGCACAAAAACGCCGCCCCAGATCCGAGTCCAAGGGCGGCGTTATCGTATTAGTGAAGGCAAGTAGTCGAGGCTGGTTATAGCCCCGACTTCTCACTTATTCTGGATTATAATCGCCCAAGTCTGGCTGATCATCATCACCACTTGGCGCAGCTTGTCCCATATCGCGGGCTGGAGCTGGCGAAGCGGCGGAGCCATCCAATAAGGACAGATTGATCGCCTTTGGGCCTTTGCCGAAACGGTCTGGCAGGGTTTGGAACGCCAAACGCTGATCTGGCTCCAAGACTTCAAAGCCCGAACGTTGAACGGCCGAAATGTGCACAAACACATCTGCGCCGCCGCCATCTGGGGTGATGAAGCCAAAGCCACGTTCAGCATTGAAGAACTTCACAGTGCCTTCATGGTTTTCCAACGGTTCGCGTGGGCCGCGATCTTCGAAGTTGCGAGGACCACGGTCGCCGCCGCCACCACCGCCACCGAAGTCGCGACGTGGGGGACGGTCACCAAAACCACCGCCACCTTGTGGACGATCGCCATATTGACGTGGTGGACGGTCACCAAAGCCGCCGCCGCCACCGCCACCGCCGAAGTCGCGACGAGGCGGACGATCACCAAATCCACCACCACCTTGTGGACGGTCGCCATATTGACGTGGTGGACGGTCGCCAAAGCCACCGCCGCCCTGTGGACGGTCGCCATATTGACGTGGTGGACGGTCGCCAAAGCCGCCGCCACCTTGAGGACGGTCGCCATATTGGCGCGGTGGGCGGTCACCAAAACCGCCGCCGCCGCCGCCGCCGAAGCCACCGCCACCACCAAAGTCACGGCGTGGTGGACGGTCATTAAATGAAGGTGGTGGTGCGTCGAAGGAAGGTTCTTCCATGCCACGTGCGCGTTCACGTGGCTTCTTCTTCTTGTCGCCTGGCTTGGTATCTTCGTCGTCGTCGTCGAAACGCATGTAATTCCCCGGGAACCGACGGAGCAGGGTTGCGCCGCCACAGGGCCATCTCGACTGAGACAGACCAGCACAGAGCCGAAGCTGGTCTGGTCTTGCACGCAATGAATGGGGCGTGTGCGACCAGTAGCGGGGCCGGTGCGGTCATTTCAGTTTGTTAAAAACGAACCTGCTATCGCCTTATGCGCGAGTGTGAGACGAGAAGCAACCTCACCAGCGGCCAGAAATGCGCGCTATTTCAGCCTTTGCCCCACTTCCGCGTGCAAAAAGTGTCGCCAAATAGCCTCCAGCTTCGCGCAAAGCCTCTTCTAAACCGAATGGCGGGTTGGCTATCGTGACCCCAGCACTGACCAGACCTTGGCCTTCATGGGGGGCACAAACCTGTAAATCGGCGATCAAAAGGCGGGCTTCAGTCTCGGCCAAGGCCCGACGATATTCGCCAGTGACGTGGCTATCCTTGTCTGCATGCCAGAAAATATAGGTTCCGGTCGCCCAGCGGCTAAGGCCGTCCTGTAGGGCTTCTACCAAACGCTCAAATTCGCCCGCACGCTCAAAAGGTGGATCGATCAGGACCAGTCCGCGCCGCTCAACCGGTGGCAGATGTGCACGCACGGCCTCCCATGCATCGCGACGCTCTACCTTGATGCCACGTGCGCGGTCAAAACGTGTGGCGAGGGTTTCAAAGTCCACCGGGTGCAGTTCGCAAAACAAAGCTTTGTCCTGATAGCGCAACATCTCTGCGATCAGGGCTGGTGAGCCTGGATAAGTATTGGGGCCGTCACCTGCCGCGGCCACAAGGTCAAGGTAGCGCTGAACCGGCGCAGGCGGGTTTTCTGCCGCCCACAAACGGCCAATACCATCCTGCCACTCCGGGCTCCGGGCGGCTTCGTCGCTGGACAGGTCATAGGTGCCAATGCCTGCAAAGACATCCAGCACACGAAAAGGTGCTTCCTTCAGCCGCAGATGATCAAGACTGAGAACAAGCGCTAAATGTTTCCAAACATCGGCAAAATTGCCAGCATGAAAAGCGTGACGATAATTCATGCAGCTGTGCCATCCTCGTCAGGGTGATCGGCCATCGCCTTTTCAAACGGATCTTGTCGTTTGGTTCGAATGATGAGGCCCCAAGCCAAAATGGCCAAGCCAATGGGCAGACCCAACAGATAGTCCAGATATTGGAAAAGGGTCTGAGCTTTGTCAGACCGCCCCGCCCGCCAAACGACTAAGGCCTTTGGGGCCACTGCTTCTTTGCTGAGATAGACACGACTGCCGCGCACCGCGACCTGCACCTTATTCTCGTCCTCGATCAGGTAGACGCCAACAAGGCGGGTTTGAAGACTGGCGCGATAAGGCACGATCGCGACCCTTTTGGCCTCGATGTGGCGCTTGCCCATCCATTGGGTAAGATCGACCGCGGTTGGCCAAGCCGACATCACGCTAATAGCAAAGCCAATAATTACCACCAAAGTGCCTAACTCCCGCGGATTGTCGGGCACAATGAATTTGCGCCTGAGGATGGGCGGCACAAAACTCATATTCTTGGGCTGATGATAATTGGACATGTCTCGATCTAACCCAGACTGCGGCGCAGGGCTACAGCGCCACGCTTTCGCCACGCAGAGCGGTGGCAGCAATCCAGCCACCGCCAAGGACCCGATCACCATCGTCGTTAGGGTCATAAAATACGCACGCTTGCCCGGGCGCGACGCCTTCTTCGGGATCATCCAAGACGACAGACCACCCTGCACCGATATGCAGGGTCCCAGGCACCGGTGGACGGGTCGAGCGTACACGCGCCAAAACGCGCCGTCCGTTCAGCACATCTTCGCCCGCAACCTGCTCACCGATCCAATTCACGTCAGTAAGCGTGATGTGGGTGACGGCTAAGCATTCTTTAGGCCCAACAATGACTTGTTTGGCCGGGGCATCCAACTTGACTACGAACAAAGGCTCGCCCATCGCGATACCCAAGCCGCGCCTTTGACCAACGGTGAAATGGATTACGCCATCATGGGTGCCCAGCACACGTCCATCGACATGCCGGATCTCGCCAGGTTCGGCAGCACCCGGGCGCAGCTTGGCCACCACATCGGCATATTTGCCATTGGGGACAAAGCAAATGTCTTGACTGTCGGGCTTGATGGCGACCGGCAAATTCAACGCTGCTGCGATTTCGCGCACGGCAGGCTTGGGCAAGTCCGCTAATGGAAACCGCAGGAAGCCCAGTTGCGCCCGTGTGGTTGCGAACAGAAAATAGGATTGATCGCGCGCGGCATCGGCAGCACGGCGCATTTCTGCACCCTCTGGTCCATCCACACGGCCCACATAATGGCCGGTGACCAAGCAATCGGCCCCGAGGTCGCGGGCTGTTTCCAACAAGTCCTTGAACTTCACACTTTGGTTGCAGCGGACGCATGGAATAGGCGTGAAGCCAGCAAGATAGGTATCCGCGAAATTGTCGATCACGGCTTCTTTAAAGCGGCTTTCATAGTCGAGCACATAATGGGCTATGCCGATTTGATCGGCGACGCGGCGGGCATCGTGAATGTCTTGCCCAGCACAGCACGCGCCTTGTTTTTTGAGGGCGGCACCGTGGTCATAAAGCTGTAAAGTGATGCCAATGGTTTCATAGCCAGCCGCTTGCACCAATGCGGCAACAACCGAGGAATCCACCCCGCCGGACATAGCAACCACGACCCGAGTTTGTGCACGCGGCTTATCAAAGCCCAAATCAATATCTGGAATGGTCGAAAGGCCCGCGTCAGCGCGCACCACAAGTGTTTCTAGCGACATGCTCTCTCCTTCCCCACAGGTTCAAGGCCTGTAGCGATGGCAGGGCTTTAGCAGCTTATCGCAGATATTGCAGCAGGTTCATATCCTTTAGCTGCCCAAAGATCGCAGCCGAGGCCTGGTACTGGGTTTGGGCAGCCGATAGGCGGGCCGCCACTTCTGCCAGATCAACATTTTCCTGATCGCCGATGGTCGCCAATAAAGTATCACGCTTGGCATCATTGGTGCTGACTGCCATCTCAATCTGCTTGGCCGTACCACCCGCTTCAGCGGACTTGTCGATCAAATTGGTCTGGACCGTGGCCATCTGAGGAATGAGGCCTTGAACATAGGTCAGCTGGGCTGCAGTCAGGCGCCCCGTCAGCGGACCATTGGCATTTTCCCAGACTCGGATCGAACGCAACAGATCAACAAAAGGCCGAAACAAATCTTCGGCATTGCGGCTCAATTCGATCGAGCGATTATCTTCAATCATCACGGTGCGATTGCGGCCGGTATCGACCCAATTGACATCAGTATTGGGTTGAGCGGCTAAAGTATCGAGGCTGGCAGGCACAAAGGGCTCGCCATAGCCCCACTCGCCGCCAAAGATGGACTCGCCATTATATTGGGTATTGGCAGCAGTATCGATCACACTGAGGGCTTGTTCAAGGGCAGCCTTTAAGCCAGCGCCATTCTGGTTGGCCGCGGCATTGGCCAAGGCATCGCGGGCTTGTTGGACTGCGGCTTGCGCGGTGTCCAAGGCAGACGCTTCCACTTCGGCGCGGGCTTCCAGTGCCTTTAACGTCTCAGCGCGCCGGTCCAAACGCTCGGCATAGGTTTTGGCCGACAAGAGACGCCCGGCCTCGATGCCAAACCCTTGCAAATCGCTGGCGACCTTTTGCGTCGACGCCTGCTCTTGCGCCTTCGCCATATTGGCTTGGCCCAAGGCAATGCCAGCAGCACTTCCGAAGAACTGATTATAGGTTGCGACGCGTGTCATGAGTGTTGCTCCACCTGTGTCTCTTCAGTTTTGGTTGGCCTTAGACGGCCTGCAGCAAGGTTTGGTACATTTCATCGACTGCCCGGATCATGCGGGCAGCAGCGGAATAAGCTTGTTGGAAGCTGGTCAGTTTGACCAATTCCTCGTCGAGATTGACGCCTTCAACGCTGGACCGACGGGCATCGGCCTCAGCCTTAAAGCCATCGGCGGTCTCCTTGTCGGTGGCGGCTTCAGCGGCGAGTCGCCCGACATCGCCACCAAGGGCGGAGACAAAGTCCAGCATTTTCATGGTCCGGGTCACGCCGCCCGGTCCATCACTAAACGGCAAGGGCGCGCGCGACGCATCAAACAAGGCCTGCGCACCACGGCTATCGGCCAAACCAACCGCAACCGCGCCGACGGCTACTGTCGAAAGGTCAGGTCGGGCAAGGCCCATTTTCGCCGGATCAGAAACAATGCTTGGATTGACCGCAATGCCCAAAGCGCGCGCTTCACGGGTTTTCGACGCCACACCAAAGATTGCAGCAAAGCCGTGGCTGGTGCCACCGCGCGGTCCAATATCTTGAGTGATCTCAAGCCGCAGATTGCCTTGGCCGGTCCCCGGCGTCCACTTCATTACGCCCTGTGGGTCAAGCGAGAACCCACCATAGAGCCCGACACCCGTCGTAGGGTCGTTCAGCGCATTCATGATGTCGCCAATCGTGCCCGCTGGGATGGTGACATTTTTTGTCGTGGCAATGCCGCCGGTTGGCCCGACGACTTGCAAGCTCATTACACTGCCCGCCACAAAGCCGTGCGCATCGGTCGCGCGCAGGCCCGTCGCATAATTCATCGGGGTGCCGGACTGGACAAGATCATTAAGGCCAAAGAAGTGCGCAAAAGCGCGATTGCCGCGCTGGCTTCCCCCGGTTGCAGGCTCATCAAACACAAAGCCGTTGGGGGTAGCGGTGGCAGGCACAGGTGCAGCCGATTGCAATTGCAGCCGCCCATTGGTGAAGCTTGCCGTGCCATTGGCCCCAAGTGCAGTGTTTAGCGCGGTGACGAGCGAGCCAATTGTTGCGCCAGTGGTGCCGGAGGCCGCGCCATCGACCGTGATCGCACCGGTTGTGAAGTTGATGTCGATCTTGCTGACCAAAAGGCCAGCGGCATTCACAACGCCAATGCTGGTTTGGCCGGTAAAGTTTAAGCTATCCGAAGCCAAGAGACCTGTATCGCTGCCGCGTGCCAGCGCCAAAGGTGGCAAGGTGGCGTTTTGGCTGTGGGCTGCATTGAGGGCATCGGCAATCCCGCCTGCCAATTCACCCAAACCATAGGCGATTTTCGCCAAATCCTGATCGCGTACGTCCAACAGGCCGCGCAAGGACCCACTTTGAATGCTAGGCTCAAACTCACGCTCCGTAGGATCGGTCCCGAATGTGATGGTGATACGATCAAACGAGGTCGCGCCAATACCAGAGGCTTTAAAGTTCAAGGTCGCAGGATTGAAGCCAGCCAGCAAAACGCCATTGCTGGTGCGCACTTCGGTAGCGCCATCGGGGCGTGTAGAGACCTTAATGTCAATAAATTGCGACAATTCCTGGATCATATCGGCTTGGCGCTGCTGCGCGCCTGTGGAATCGCCGACAGCATTGGCGCGCATAATGTCGGAATTGGTGGCCGAAATATCCTTCAAGAGCGTGTTGACGCGCTGAACCTGATCGGCGACCCGCTGGTCTGCATCAGCGCGGGCGGTCTCGATGGTTTGGCCTACTGTATTGATCTGCGCCAAAAAGCTCTGCAACTCGGCAATCGCCCCGCGTCGGGCAGAGATGGAACCTGGGTTCAAGACCCCCGTCTCAAAAGCCCCTAATGCGCGGTTCAAGGCGGCAAAGATCGAGGACTCGCTGGTTGGATCGCCAAAGGCAGCTTGAACATTATCCAAATAGCCCGAGCGGCCCGCAGCACTGCCGGCGCTGCTGGATGCCGCCAAGGATGCGGCTGCTAGAAAGCGGTCAGCCGCTCGGGTGACCAAGGCGGTATCCACGCCCTGACCCTGGCCGCCAACTTCGCGCGCATTCTGATTATGCTCAAGGCGCACATAGCCCGGCGTATTCACGTTGGAGACGTTCTGTGTCACCGTGCGAATGGCGTTTTGGCTGGCAAACAGGCCACTCGTAGCGATGTTCATGATCGAATTCAGCGACATTCAACTCAGCCTTTGTTTTTGCCCTATTCCTCCCGGCACCCGGTCATTTTTGCCGACCTGCCGAGCGGTTTTTGCCTGATCACGGACTTTGGTCCGGAGAGTGTTCGGGTGCAGATCAAGATTAAATCATTTGATATCAGTGATTTATCTTTTATCCGTCTCCGCAGCCTCTTCGGTCAACGCACATGCTCGCGACTTTACTTGCAACCCGCGCGCCAGTGTGGGCCACATCCGCTTTGTGGGGTTTCAATCTGCCAAGTGTGGCCCCATTGGCTTGTTCAAAGGCGTTTTGGGTACAAGCGGCAGGATTGGCCTTGCACCCGGCAATCTATGCCGCTCCACGGCTGTTATGCCCCCCATTTACCTCAGTTAACTCTTGGTAAATATCAATAAAATCATAAACTTAAACAAAATCTAAAGTGGCACGGCCCTTGCTACCCCAAATTCTCGAAGTCGCAGAGTGACGTGCGGCAAGTTGGGAAGCGGGGCTTAAGACGCATGGAAATGGTTGGTCGCATGATGGACAGCATCGCCGAGGCTCCGCATTCGCGGCGCGCGAAGCCGTCTGTTTCGCCAGCCAGTGACATGGGCGAGTCCACAGGCCTTAGCTTTGTCGACACGATGATTGGCCTTGTCCAACCACCTAGCCCGAACGAGACAGCCAAGGCCGTGCCTGCGCCAACCGAGCTCGCGACTAGCCCGAAGGCCCCACAAAATCCATCGACGATGGATGAAACTGCACTCACGGACGCATCTGGCATTGCAGCTATGATTGTGCCGGTCCTTCCCGTGTCGACCACGCCGATCAAGCTTGTTTCAAGCACCGATGCAAATCTGTCCCATCAAGTTGGCACGGGTCAATTGAGCTTGGGCGTGACGGACCTTGCCAAGTCCGCCCAAAGCCTTGCCAATAATTTGGGCCTCACGGCGGAGCTAACAGGCGACACCGCCAGCACGAACTTGGCAGCAGCTGCTGGCGCTAGTGCGGGAACAAAAACTGCGGCCATAAGCCCCAGCTTCAAGAGCGATGAGGCTTTAGCGATCACAACACAGTCCGCCGAAATCCTATCCATGACAGGCGATGACCCCGCCGCACCGGCGCAAGCGCTTGCCATCAAAGCCCAAGCTGCCGCGTCGCAAAACCTGTTGGCTGGCCTTTCAGCATTGGGGCAATCGCAACAGCCCGTGCCCGAAGACAGTCAATTCGGACAACTAATTGCCAACACGACCGCCCCCGGCACTGCCCAAGTGATTCAGCCCAGCCCGACATCAACAGATTCAGCGATGGCGCAGGCTATTCCTGCTTTGGACCTTGCGATGGCCAGCGAGCCGCAAGGCCCCGGTGCAGCGCGCGCACTTGAAGCGCAAGCAAGTCAGGCGAGCGGGCCAAAGTCGAATAGCGTGACTGGCTGGTTTGCCAATGGCACTGGCTTGTTGGCGACAGGCGATCAAGGCCTCCAAAGCGCACCCACGGCACTCACCCTGGCTTCGGCTACGCCCCAACCAAATGCCATTGTCACAACCGGCTTGATACCAAATCTCGCTAAAGCGGGGACCAAGACCGAAGAAGCCAAGATCGCCGCAACCGATGCCAGCGGCATGATGGCGGGTTCGAATGGGGCAGCAGATGCTGCCGCTTCAGCAACCACTGACGGGACAGGTGCCCCCGTCCAAGACACCACGCCCAAGCCAAGCTTGGTTCAACCCCACACGGTTCCCATGCTGGCGGCTGCCATGATGCGGCGGATTTCAAATGGCATGAAGGAATTCACCCTACGCCTTGATCCGCCAGAACTGGGCCGGGTCGATGTGCGGCTAACTGTGGGACCCGATAAGAAGGTGCGTGCCGTGGTGAGTACTGATCGGCCTGAAGCCTTAAAGGATTTAGCCCTTTCAGCGCGTGATCTTACCCGCGCGCTCCAGGAAGCTGGCCTTGATCTTGAAGAAAATGGCCTGTCGTTTTCCATGAATGATCAAGGCAGCTCGCAACAAAATCGCGATACCCATCAGCAGCAAAGTGCGCGGCTATTGGGTGGCGCGGAAATCTACGAAACATCTGAAGCGGCGAAAACCGAAGCACCACTGCCGCTATCGAACCCACTCTCCGGCCCTGTCGAACGCTGGCAACGCGCCCGCATTGCCTTGACCGCCTAAGTTATAAGGAAAGCAAAATGGCAACAGTAACCAATACGACGGCCGCTTCGACAGCAGCATCCACGACTGCAGCGAAAGCGGCCACGCCAAAAGCGTCGTTGGCGAACAATTTCGAGACGTTCTTGACGCTCTTGACCGCGCAATTGAAGAACCAAGACCCGCTCTCGCCTTTGGATACCAAAGACTTCACCAACCAATTGGTGCAATTCTCGGGCGTTGAACAACAGTTGAAGACCAATGATCTTCTGTCGTCCTTGACCGAAACCACCAAATTGAGCGCAGGCGCGACGGCGGTGGCCTATCTGGGCAAAGAAGCTACTGCAACTTCTGCTTTGGCGGGTCTGTCGAGCGGTGGCCAAGCCACCTGGCGCTATGAACTGCCACGGTCTTCGAATAGCACGACCTTAAAAATCGTTGACTCGCAAGGCCGCACCATTGCGACCAGACCCGGCGAAACCTCAACGGGCGAAAAGACCTTTACTTGGGATGGTAAGGATCAATCTGGCCGCCCGGCACCTGCTGGGACCTATCGCCTTGAACTCAATGCTCAAGGGGCAGACGAGCGTCCAATCACCGGTACCGTCCGCCAAAAGGGCGTCATCACCGGGGTCGACCTGTCTGGGAACACCCCAACAGTCACCATCGGCGGTGCAGCCCTGCCTTTGTCGTCAATCGTTAAGATAGGACTGCAAGCCAATTGATATTTTGACTTAAATCCCTGCGATTAAGAAAAAAATCAACTAATAATCAACACTCCGTCCCTAAAGTCTGGACACAAGTGGTTGGGCAGAATGCTCCTAACAATAAAAACACGATCAGGAGCATTCAATGTCGATCAATAACGCAATGCTGGCGGGGGTTTCGTCCCTCATCGCCAATTCCAGTGCCATGGCAGTTGTCTCTGACAACATCGCCAATGTGAACACGACTGCCTTCAAACGGAACCGCACGGACTTCACCCGACTGGTCAACCCGCAAAGCAAGAGCTCGACCTATAATGCTGGTGGTGTGACCGCTCAAACGCGCCAATTGGTGCGGGCTCAGGGCAATTTGAATGCGACTGGCACCGTTACAGACCTTGCGATCTCGGGTCAGGGCTTTTTCGCCGTATCGCCAGATCAAGCGCCAGGCGCGGTTGTCACCAATGTGGCCTTTACACGCGTCGGCTCGTTTGCCGCCAATGACGAAGGAAATCTCGTCAATCAAGCAGGCTACTTCTTGCAGGGATGGCGCGTTGATCCAACCGGAACCATCAATTCAAGCCCCAGCGACTTAAGCTTGCTTGAAACCGTCAATATCAGCTCGATTTCAGGCACGGCGACGCCTTCAACCACGGCCAAAATCAATGGCAATTTGAAGTCGACCACTCCTGTAAGCACCGCTGTCTCGGGCGGGACGTATAATGCCGCAACCAATAACATGGCCTCCGGGGCTGTGACGCCAGACGCGAATTGGTCGTTCCAAGTCTATGATAGCTTGGGCGGTTTGCGCACTTTCAATGTCGCTATGTTGAAGAGTGCGACGGCCAATCAGTGGATTACGGAAATCTATGCCTCACCCGCAAGCAGTGTTGCCACGGGCGCGCCCTTGGTAAATGGCCAGATTGCGACGGGAACTCTAGCCTTTACCCCAAGTGGGCGCTTGGACACTGCGGCCACAACCCCTGCCCTGCTGGCCGGCTTTAACTTGGGTGCTGCTGCAGGTGGCGCACCCGCAGCAGGGGCTGCAAAATGGGCAACTTCAACAGGTTTAGCCGCGCAAGCTTTCACCTTAGACTTGGGGCAAATCACTGGCGAAGGTGGCATCACCCAGTTTGACAGCCCGACCTCGATTGACTCCACCACAACCGATGGCTCCTTGTTTGGTGACGTCAGCGCAGTGGAGATCAGCAAGGACGGTTTTGTTACCGCCATCTTCAATAACGGCATCAGCAAGAAAATTTTCAAACTTCCGGTTGCGACATTTGTTAATCCCGATGGCCTGCTGGCTGACCGGGGCGGCGTCTATCGGCCGACCTCAGATTCGGGGACTTTCAGCTTGAAAGATCCGGGTCTGGGCGGCGCTGGTGTCATTTCTTCTTCCAGCCTCGAATCCTCAAGTGTTGATTTGGCAACGGAATTTTCGTCCATGATCATCATTCAGCGTGCTTATAGTGCCTCGTCAAAGATCATCACGACCGCCGACGACATGCTCGATGAAGTCATCCGTATGAAGCGCTAAAGCTAGCAGGCTGAACGCAGGCCTACGGCATTTGGAAGAATTCTGATGTCAGAAATCACTCAAAATTAAGCGTGTCGCTTAGCGCGGCCTTAAATCGAAAGGCGTATCTTCTTCTCAAGAACAAGATATGGAGGTGAGCACATGGTGCACGCCATGCAACGGGAATTATCGGTGACGGGTCCAGAGGGTACACCTCTTACTTTGTCGAGTTTACCACCCCCCAACACAGAACGTTGGGTTGCACGCCGCAAGGCTGAAGTGGTCGCTGCTGTTAAGGGCGGTCTCCTCAGCTTTGAGGATGCGTGCGCACGCTATCGCATTACGGCTGAGGAATTCCTTGGCTGGCAACGTCAGGTGGACCGTCATGGTCTTCCAGGATTGCGTGTAACGCGCATCCAAAACTACCGTTAAGTTTGCAGGCTTAACCGCCGAAATTAACGTGTCTTTTACCTAACACCCGGAAAAAGCTGCCTAGCAGGCAAAAATGACCGAGTAGCCAACAGGGCTATTCGGTCACTTTGCCACCGTGCTGTGTGTGATTCGGATCGCCTAAAACGACCGAAAAATGCCAGCGCGAAACAAGGTGACGGAGCGCCCGAACACCCCTCAGATCCTTTAAGTCTGCGGGTTTTGGCGCTTCAAGCGGAGCGGGTCGTTGGAACGATTTATCTCGATTTTGAAGTCAGCAGGTCCAGCTAAGCTGGTCGCCGCCTTTGCTGTGACAGCATTGGTGGCCGCAGCGCTGTTCGCAATCATGTTCCGCGTCGGCGCAGAAGAACGTTCACTGCTTTATTCAGATTTGTCGGCCAAGGATGCAGCGGCAGTGAGCGAAAGCCTGACTGCGGCAAATGTTGACTTCCAGCTGTCACCCGATGGATCGAGCATCTTTGTCCCCCGTTCGAAAGTGGCAGAAGCCCGCATGCGGCTGGCTGCAGACGGTCTGCCCGGCCAAGGCTCGATCGGTTACGAGATTTTTGACAAGCAAGATGCCTTGGGTGCGACCTCCTTTGTCCAGAACGTCAACAAGCTGCGTGCGCTGGAAGGCGAATTAGCGCGCTCAATTGACAGCCTAGACACCGTTAACGCCGCTCGCGTCCATTTAGTTCTGCCAGAAAAGGCGCTGTTCCAAACCAATTCGGAGCCACCAACCGCTTCGATCGTTGTTGGGTTGGAGCGCGGCTCATTGTCTGAAAAGCAAATCACCGCCATTCGCAGTCTGGTCGCTGCTGCGGTTCAAGGTCTTTCGCCCGACAAAGTCACGATCTTGGACGAGCGTGGCGAATTGTTGGCCGGTGCCAGCATTGGGGCTGATGCCTCCTCTGCTGCTATGGACGACCGCACCAGCCAGTATGAAGAGCGCTTGCGCCGTCGGCTGCAAGAAATTGTCGAAGGCATAGTCGGCCCCGGCGGCGCTAGAGTCCAAGTCTCGGCCGACCTAGACTTCAGCCAAGTGACGAAGACAGAAGAAAACTTTAATCCCGATCAAGTGGCTCCCCGCTCAACTCGCACGATTGAAGAAGTCGCTGCCGACAAAGCGAATGATCAAGGCGTCACCCAAGCCCAGAACGTACCCGACGGCCA
>CALRLV020000001.1:0-65274 GCA_943368895.1 Ferrovibrio terrae | reverse complement strand
TCATTAGCGCGTCTGAAATCGCGAGCCAATCGAGCGTCAGCGTGATTGATGCCGTCAAAAACGTCGTTCCATCCTTCTTTGCCAGCCAGAACACAATTGCTGATGCGGGTACCTTCGTGCGTTCGCCAAACTTGCGCGGCCTGCCAGGTGATCAGGTTCTTGTTATGATGAATGGCAAGCGCTTCAACCGCTCAGCCTTGGTGCAGACCTTCGTTGGCGGCGATACCGCTTTGTCGTTTGGTTCGCACGGCCCAGACATTTCCTCGATCCCATCGATCGCCATCAAGAACCTGCAGATCTTGCGCGATGGCGCGACCTCGCAATATGGCTCTGATGCCATCGCCGGCGTGATGAATTTTGGCCTTCGTGACAATGCAGATGGTCTGGAAATTCTCGCCCGCTACGGCAAAAGCCTCGACGCCGATGATGGTGAGAGTGCACAAATCGGCATCAACTGGGGCCTTGGTCTCGGCGAGAGCGGCTTCGTCAATATCAGCGCCGAGTATTTTGATGATCAAGGAACCAGCCGTGGTGCACGTCGCCCAGCCGCCATTTTGTTCGAGCAACAAAATCCAAGCCTCGCCAACCGCTTGCCAAACTATCCTGGTCCAGACCAAATCTGGGGCTCTTCACCAACCAATGGCTGGAAGGCCGTGGTCAACACGGGCTACGACCTGTCGGACAAAGTCAGCCTCTATGCCTTTTTGAATGCGTCGAGCAGCGAAGGCGATCAGAGCTTTAACTTCCGCCAAACCAACACAGGCACAGCTGTCAACGCCGCTGGCGTCACTGTGAACCTGCCGGCTGCAAACGCCGCATTCCGCAATACCTTCTTCACCACACCCTGCCCAACCAATAACGCGACCTGCCCAGCTGGTGGCTTTATCTTGGACAATAACCGGTTTGATTTCCGGTCGATCTATCCAGCTGGCTTCACGCCACGCTTTGTCGGTGTGACGGAATCCTTGACCGCTGTTGCTGGGGTGAAGGGCGAGGCGACATCCGGCCTGACCTATGATGTGTCGGCCACGGTGTCAGAGAACTCGCTGGACCTGTCGATGTATGATTCTTTGAACGCATCGTTCGGCCCGCAGTCCAAGACGCGCTTCGAATATGGCGCGTTTAAGCAGAAGTTGGAGAACTTCAACGTCGATCTGACCTATCCGATGGATGTTGGCCTCGCTGGCCCACTGACCTTGGCCGGTGGTTTTGAGTGGCGCAAAGAATCCTACACTGTCCCAACTGGTGAGCTTCAATCCTATGCGGCTGGCCCTTATGCCACCGTGCAACGCCTGTTCACCCAAACGGCCCCCGGTGTGTTCGCTCCAGTGACCACCTTGCCAACCGGCGTCACCAACATTGCGGTGCCGCCTGCGTCGAGCGGCTATGCCGGTGCACCACCATCCAGCGCTGGGACTTGGGACCAGAGCAATTATGCCATCTATGTCGACCTCGAAGCCGATGTGACCGACCGTTTGAGCGGTGGTATCGCAGCCCGCTTTGAGGAATATGATACCTTCGGCACGGCAACTGTTGGCAAGATCAGTGCGCTCTATAAGGCAACTGAGGCTCTGTCGCTGCGCGGTTCGGTGGGTACTGGCTTCCAAGCCCCATCGCCCGGCCAGTCGAACTTGCAAAACGTGACCACGAACTTCGTGGCTGGAAACCAGGTTCAAGAAGGGATTTTCCCGGTCGCTAGCGGTGTTGCACGCTATTATGGTGCGGTGCCTCTCAAGCCAGCTGAAGCCACCAATTATGGTGTCGGCTTCATTCTGCGGCCATTTACCGGAACCTCGCTGACGGTAGATGCCTATCAGATCGACGTGCAGAACCGGATCTTCATCACCCGGCCGGTTCTTGTGACAGCGGCAGATCTGCTGGTTCAGCCAAGCCTTTCCCTGGTTGGTGCGGGCGCGAACATCCGCTACTTCACAAATGGCCTCGACACCTCGACCAAGGGTATCGACATCGTAGGTACGCATTCGACAAAGCTGTTGGGCGCACGCGTGAACTTCACCTTGGCCTATAACCGGAACGAAAATGAGGTGACAAAGTCGCGCTCGACCGTGATCAGCACTGCGCAGATCATCACGATCGAAAATGTTGCGCCCAAGGATCGCTTGAACCTGTCGAGCAATTGGTCTTGGGGTGAATGGTCCGTCAATGCGCGTGCCAACTACTTCGGCAAGTGGCGCAATGAGCAGGACTATCCGGGCCAAGTGTTTGGAGCCAAGACAACGGTTGATCTCGACGTGAGCTATACGTTTGCCGAGAAATACACGGTCACGATTGGCGCGCAGAACCTGTTCAGCACCTATCCAGACAAAATTGCCCAGTCGTCCAGCATCAATGTGTTCCCAATCAGCGGCGGTCTTGCCGATGGTCAGGTCTATCCCCGCAGCGGTGGTCCATTCGGCATGAATGGCGGCTTCGGCTATGTCAGCTTGAAGGCCAATTTCTAAACTCTTGCGACCTTTGGTCAAAGAAAGGCGGGAAAGCTTCGGCTTTTCCGCCTTTTTGTTTGGCGAGGCGTGTGCGCGTAGCCGCTCCACCTGCGCTAAGGCATTGTGGAAGAGAAACCACTTGAGGTTTTGCTTGACCAAGATGAATTCCGATGATCGGATGTGGGTAATCTTCAGAGATCGCTGCGCGCCGTGGGGGCAAAATGGCAATCAAGAACCGGATTTATAGTGCCATTTGGCTCTTGATGATGATGCCGAGCGTAGTGGCGGCTGCCCAACCCACGCATTCCCTGCCTGCCACATGGTCCATGGACGAGGATGAGGACCATTTCAATCCTGCTGATTACGTCGCGCCAAAGCCAGTTCCGGGTCTAATGGTTCATGGTTACTTTGCCGATGACAGCATTAAAGTGGTCGATGGCAAAGTTGTTTTAGAAGGGACTGGCCGATGTGCAGGCGAGATAGTCTTTGAGGATCTTCGCGGACTTCCCTCCACCCTTCCACTCGCTGTGATTCTTTCGGGGGTCAGCTATTTTTTGCGGGGACATGTGCTTGATGGCAACTATCGAAACTTTTTTGTCGCGTCCAAAAATATGGATCCTACCTTGGTAGAAGGGGATAGGCTCGTTGCCAAAATGAGTGGCTGCTCTCAGATTTTTAGGGGCGATGTCGTCCTTACTGTCGAAGAGGCAGGAGGTGCAGGCCAAAGTCTCTCGATCAGGCGTATTGCCGCCATACCAGGCGATAGGTTTTCAATGAAAAAGGGTGTCGTATTTATCAACAGGAAGCCGGTGAGCCTGCAACCCTTACCCGATGTTGAGCGTGATGATTACGGGACAACGCGAAGAATTAAACGGTTCCGCGAGCAATTCCCGGGCGAAGCGAGTGGGCATGAAATTCTCGAGATCGAAGAAAGTGACTTTGATGATTTTGCTGAAGTAAAACTTGGCGAAGACCAATATTTCTTGTTGGGCGACAATCGAGATAATTCTACAGATAGTCGAATGGGGAAAGACATGTTTGGGCCGGGGATTGTGCACAGGTCGCAAATCAAGGGTCGGGTACTCTTCCGTTATTGGCGGACCGGACTGGGGCTGCAAGAAGGAAAATTTTGAACTGCTCTCCGCCACATCGATCGCGCGCCCCTCACCCCGCGCTTAACTTCCAAGGCGAGGTCTGGTCCAGCTTGGCCTGACGGCGGAAGTCGCGGGGGGATTTGCCGACGAACTTTTTGAAGACTTTGGAGAAGCTGAAGGCGTCGCTGAACCCCAAGGCGCGCGCGACATTTTCTAGTGAGTGGTCAGCTTCAGACAGAAGAGTCATGGCCCTTTGCACGCGAAGGCTACGCAGATAGCTCAGAGGCGTGTCGCCCATCGTGCGGCGAAACCGCTCGGCCAATAGGGTACGCGACAGGCCCGCGTGCTTGGCAAGTTCTTCCAGAGTCCAAGCATAGGCGGGGTCTTCATGCATAATGGTCACAGCCTTGCGTATCTGTAGATCGGCGACCCCTTGGCTCCAGCCCGCGCGGGCATGGCCCTGTTGAGCCACCATCTCGCGCACCAGATAGGTGAAGATCACATCGAGCAAGCCATAAATAATGGTCTGCCCACCCATGGAGGGCTTGTTCAATTCCTCGTCCAACAGGCCAATCGTCAAGGTGAGGGGATGGAATTTGGACAGGCTTTGGCTGTCCAGCACAAACCAGTCTGGAATCTCGCGGAACAGGGCGTGGACTGGGTCATGCCAGAATTGATAGGCCCCGCTGATCAACGTGCTAACACTGGGTGAGGGGCTATAAGACAAGGGTGTGGCGGCCAAGTCGCCCGTAACGGAACGGACCTTGGCGGGGTCAAAGCTGGGCGAGGTGCTGAGCACATGGGTGCATCCGCGCGCCATCAAGACAACTGAGCCTGCCTCCAGCGCAATGGGTTCTTGCAAGCTGGCCGAGTGAATATAGGCCCGCCCACGTGTGACGACATGCAGACCCATGCTTTTCTCGCACGGAAACTGCAGAGCTGTTTGGGCGTCTAAAGTGCGGAGGTCCAACAGGCGGCGCTTGAGACCTGCCTCGTGCAAAATGTCTGTTAGAAGGTCCATCGTATTTGCCTTTTCACGCGTATGTTCAGCATTTGGCCGGACGCATTGACATGAAATTTAGTATTTTAGCCATTCATCATCCTATTCCATCCGACTAAATGCAAGCCACCAACTCAGGAAGGAAAATGACTATGTCCAAGATACTTGTGATCGGTGCGAATGGTACGGTCGGGACGGAATTGGTTCGTCTTTTGTCGGAGCAGGGCCATGACGTCGTGCGCACCACCAGTCGCACGCCGACGACTGCCCAAGAGGTCCACCTCAATCTGGTTACGGGCGAAGGGCTTGCCGCCGCCTTTGCAGGCGTGGAGGCCGCTTTCTTGCTCTCGCCGCCGGGCTATACCAACCAAAACGAGCTGCTCAATCCGGTGATTGACCAAGCATTCGCCAGTGGGGCCAAAAAGATTGTGCTGATGACGGCGATGGGGGCCAATGCCGACGAGGCCGCGCCCTTGCGACAGGTGGAGCGTCACCTCGAGCAATCGGGCCTAGCCTATAACATCATCCGCCCTAATTGGTTCATGCAGAACTTCCACACGTTTTGGATTCAGGGCATTTTGGAGCAGGGCAAAATCCTATTGCCGGTCGGCAAAGCCAAAGGCAGCTTTATCGATGCGCGCGATATTGCGGCGGTGGCGGCATCGCTCTTGACCCGCAATGATCTCGGCAATCAGGAGTTTGATCTGACCGGGGGTGAGGCGCTCGATCATGACGAAGCCGCAGCCCTGCTGTCAAACGCCACTGGCCGGACCATCGTCTATGAAGAGGTTTCCGAGGAGGCGATGCTGGCCCAGCTTCTCGCCGCTGGCTTGCCGCAAGACTATGCCCATTTCCTGCTCACCATCCTCGGCTTCTTCAAGGCGGGCTATTCTGAGGCCATTACCCCAGCTGTGGAGACCATTACAGGCGCAAAGCCGCGAACCTTTGCCGCCTATGCGCAGGACTTTAAGGGCGCCTGGAAGGTTTAGGGTCGTTGGCTTGGGGGCTTACTTTTGCCCATGAGCTAGCGGCTAATCTTAAGATTTTAGCGGTGTGGCCGGGCCACAGGTAGCCGCAAAACAAAGGTCACCTTTCTGTCCTCTGAGGCGAGGTCAAGGCTGCCACCATATCCCCGCGCGAGTGATCGCGCGATGGAGAGGCCGATGCCCGTGCCGCCGCTTGCGCGCTTACTGGTGAAGAAGGGTTCGAAAATGCGGTCTTTGTCGGCATCCGGGATCAAGGGACCATCATTGGCGAGGCGAATTTCCACCATGTCCTGAAACTGGTCGAGGAAGACCTCAACCCGCGTTGCCCCGGCCTGACGGGCATTCTCCAAGAGTGTCATCAAAATGGCTTCTAAGGTCGGTCGATCCATAGCGGCAGCAGCGGCTGCCGCCGCCCGGCCCTCTGGTCCAAGGATAAAGAAGTGCTCACTCGACAAACTGTCCGCGACGACGGCCAATGCGTCGACAATTTTGGTCGCGGCGTCGGACTCGACGGCTTGCATATCCGCCCGTGCCAAATCCAAGAGGCGCGAAACAAGGTGGGATAATCGGCCAGTATCGGCTGCCATATTAGTGAGAAATGTTGCCCGCTCCTCAGCAGACATTGTGGCTTCATGATCTTGTAAAAGCTCAATCGCGCCGCGCAATCCGGCCAAGGGCGTTTTGAACTCATGGCTGACAGAGGCTGCAAAGTCGCGCAAATAGCGAGAGCGCTGATCAATGCTTTGGGCCATGGCGTCAAAGTCTTCATAGAGGGTGCGGATTTCCACGACTTGAAGTGCCGATCCCATGGGTATTTCACGCTTGCCCTTTGCCAAGGCGCGGCTGGCAGCCGACAGAGACTCTAAGGGCCGAACAATCGCGCGGCCAAGGATCGCCGAAAGCCCGATCAGCAAGACAAATATCCCAATGACGCCAAACGCAATCTTGCCGCGATCCTCATAGATGCCGCGCAGCAAGGCGCGCGGTGAGCGCGATACCAAGACAACCCCAACCACCTGACCCCTAACCCGGATGGGTCTTGCATGGTGGAGGCGGATATTGGCGGCCTGACTGAAGATCTCCAAGAAGGTGCGACGATGATAAGTGGTATTCAGGCGCAACACGGTTTGGGGCCGTCCTGCCAACGCCTCTTTCACCTCGGGCAAAAATTGATAGCTACCTTGGCGACCGGGGAAGTTTAGCAACGCCCCATTGCCGTCCAGCAACAGGATGGAGGAGAGCGTCACCCGCTTGGTTTCTTCGATTGCGGGGCCCAAGCGCCGCGCGGCTTCAAGCGCATCTTGTTCCGGTGGTGCTGTGAGCGGCGCGGCCTTGGGTCGCTCTGGCAGAATGGGCGAGGCGCGCAGATCAATTGCGGTGGAGACATCCTCAACGCCCTGCGTCTCACGTGTTTGATAGGGGTCGCCACTGCCGCGGTCGGGATAGGCTTGCGGGGGAGCCCGGTCTGTCGCGGCAGAGCGCGCAGAGGCGGGCGCTGGAGCACTTAATGGCGCAACCGGCCACACGATGGCCGCCGCTGCCGCAATGGCTGCACTTTGAGCGATGAGCTCAGCTTCGGTCCGCCGGACGAGGGCATTCTCATAGACGCGCAAGAAAATGGCGCTGAGTCCGGGCAAAGCCGCAACAAACAACATCACGCCAAACAAAATCGTTCGAAGCCGTAGTATCGGCCAAAAGCGGACAATCAGGGATTTCAGCGGCCCAATCACGATGTGGCGCGCGAACAGCTGCCGATCGCATAGCCAATGGCTGGCCGCGTCTCGATGATATTGGGGCAGCCGACTTCGGCAAACTTACGCCGCACATTGCGAACATGGCTGTCGATGGTGCGATCTGAAACGGCAAAGCCCGGGCCATGCAATCGATCAATCAATTGATCTCGGCTGAACACGCGGGTTGGGGCTTGCATCAAGGTTCGTAGCAAGGTGAATTCGGTTGCCGTCACGGGGACCTGATGATCGAGCCAATAAGCCGACCAGTTGTCGAAATCTAGGCGCGCATCTCCATGGCGCAGGATCGGCCCAGCCGAACCGACGGTGATGCTGTGGGTAGAGGTGACTGGATGGCTAGGTAAAGACGGGCTAGCCGCCCGCCTTAAAATGCCGCCCACCCGGGCTACCACTTCGCGTGGCGAGAATGGTTTCACCACATAATCATCGCCGCCAAGCTCGATCCCGACAATGCGATCAACCTCATCATCGCGGCTGGAGAGAAATAGGATTGGAAGATTGCTTTGGGCTCGAACCCGGCGGCAAACTTCCAACCCATCCATGGTTGGCATGGTGATGTCCAAAATCATCAAGTCTGGACTGTCAGTGGCGACCATTTCCAGGGCTATTGCCCCATTCTCTGCCTCACGTGTTTGATACCCCGCCTTCGCCAGCGCAAACACCAAGAGCTGTCGAATATGTGGGTCGTCATCCACGACAAGAATTGTTTGGTCCATGCGTTCCATGTTCATCGCGTCCGGCTCTGGATGTCAATTCAAGGGGGATGCGGATTCGGGATTATAGCTGGAGGCTGGGTTTGGCCCTGAATTGACGATTACCTTGCCATCGCAGTCCCGGTCTCCTGGGCCCAAGTCAAGCGGCGGCAGACTTGCTACGGCCCGCCGTGCATTGGCGACATTATGATTAAGGCTCCAAGTCCACGCCCTATCGTGCAATGCCGATTCTTCTTGGCGCTGAATGGTCTCCCGGACAAACCTAAGGCGCTTTTGAAACTCAGCCGACAAAGGCCGTTGTTCGAGCGATACCAGTGGCAGAATGGCACCAGAGCCCAAAGTGCCCATGTAGCACAGATCCAGCTCAACGCCTCGGCCGCCAGCCTCTTTGGCATGGGTCACATTCCACTGGGCGGCAAGAGTGCGTGTATCGACGAAGCAAAAGCCCGTCAGGACAAGCCCAACAGCCCACAGGTTTGCATTGATCAGCCAGCCTCCCGATTTGGCAGATAAAAGCCGCCAGCAAATCAAGGCCAATCCGAATCCAACCAGCACCATCCAAGCCAAAGCGGCAATCCTCATCTCGGTTAGGCTATAGGCCTCAACATAGTCCCAGGTCCGAATGACTGAGGAGGTGACCAATAAAACATTTTGCCCGATCCAAGCGCTCACCAGCCGTCGCGCCAGCTTGTTTTGTGCGGCTTCGCTGCCCGGTGACATCAACACCAGGACAAATAGTCCGGCCAGTAGGGCCGTGACGATCAGGGGATAAGCACCCCGGTGGGCATATTGGGCCAAAGTCAGTTCATCGGGCAGGGGTACAAGGCCGCTCATGAATGCGAGGTCCATGCCGTTCTGCATCAAGAATAGACCGTTAAACACGAAGAGCGACAAAAGTAGGCTCGCCAAGGATGGCGACTTGAACGACGCAAGTGCGGCCACTGGGGTTTCAGCTCTTGGCCCTCTGCGACGCCACGGCCGGAACAGGGTCCAAATCATTGTGCCGATCACAAAGCCAATCAGCGTGCGGCCGAAAAGCTCACCATTGACGGCAGGAAATGAGAGTTGCGCAAACAGATGCTCCAGCACAGGGTTGGCTTGAACAAACAGCGCCAAGAACAGTCCGCCACCTAAAACAGGCAGTGCCAACAAACGCAGGATTTCCTGCGCATTCAGCTGGGACTTGGGAGACCTCTTGCGTGCTTTGGTGATCCGAGCCGCATCGGTTAGCGGCGAGAAGGGTGAGGCCACCCCATGGACAGCCAAGCGCCCGAACCATTGCCAACCATCTTTCAAGTGGCTGGAAAACGGGATCAATGCGGCGATGCTGATCGCTGTCCAGAATAAAATAAAGGACAACAGGCTGCCGTGCAGAAAGATCGCTGCGCAATAGATTCCGCTGGCGACAACTGCGCCAATCCCGTGTCGCGTGGACATGATTGTGGGCCGCACAAGTATAAGGCCCGTGAGCAGGGCTAAGCCAAAGAGCCCGAAGTTTCCTAAGCCAAAGCCCTGTTGCCAGAACATCCAGTCCCACATCAGAACCAAAATCGCGGCCGTTGCCAGCTTTACCAAAAAGCCATGCCGCTTCACTACGTCAAATCGATCCATCACGCGCTCCTTGCCGTTAGAGCGCCCGTTGTGACGTACTGATTTGCAGAGCGGATGCGTGTGCGATTGGGATGCTATGGATTGGCTGTGCAGAAACTGTGCAGGGCAAAGCCAGATTGCGCGCGCAGAGCGCCTCAGTCGAACGACGCCGCGCCGTTGGAAAATTCCGGCGCGGCGCTTTAGTTTGTTGGTTTAGGAATGCATGTGCTGTGGCAAAGCTTCTACTTGTGCCTTGGTCCATGTCGTTGTGGCATGGACGTGACCGTGCTCGTCCCGCATGAAATCCAATTGATTAATCTTGAGAGAGACAGGCTTAGTGCCTAACCCTAAGAAGCCGCCGACATCGACAATGACGTCGCCCGTCATGCCCATGCCATGCACATGGGATACTTTCCCAATCTTGGCATCGTCGGCACCGTAGACGGTGGCATCATCAAGTGTTGCGGCGTTGAGTTCGGATTCGATGGGGCGGATGTGTTTGCTGTGGTCCATACCAGATAGTCCTTGCTTTGATTGAAGAGCAGCCTTGCTCCCCTTAAGAACGCGCCAGCAGGTTGGCCGTTCCTTCTTGGGGGAGGTTTTGCCGTGCAGACACACCTAGATGTGTGGCCAAGGCCAAGTGCGGCGCTTGCCCTAATCTGCCATGCTAACAGCCTCGTCACCCTTGGCAGGAGCCGGTTTTTCTGCGGGCTTTCCCGCTTTCGCGGTCTTGCGTCGCTGAAAATAAGCAAAGACAAATCCAGCTGCTACAACAACGACTAGGCCGGCCACAATCGCCGGCGCGGCCGATTGACGAGGTCGAAACTGCGCCGCGACTTGGCGGGTAAATTTATTGCTTTTGACCCTATCTTGGATGTTTTTTTCGGTCTGGCTGGCCAAGCGCGACCCGATATCGCGCACTTTCGTATTGGTCAGAATCGCATCGACCTGCCGGTCCATATGATCGCCTTTAAAGGCGTCCACGGCGATGGGAATAAGGGCGGTGATGCCGGCGACAAGTTTTTCGTTTGAATTGGACATAATAACTATTCCTGATGGATGCTTGCTTGGGGTGGGCTGGAGTATTCTTGTGGAGCAGGTGACGTGGGTTGCGATGGCGCCGCTTCAGTTGTTTCGGATTCGAAATGATCTGGGACAAAGGCCTCAAAGATCGGGAACAAGTCTTCGGGCTCAATGCCAAAGCGCGCGGCGGCACCCGCGACAAGCGCTGCCGCTAAGGCAGCCATCGGCTTGTGATCAATCAAATTCGCGACGACTGCTTGTAAGCGCACCTTGCGGCGGCTGGCGCGCAGCTGGGTCAGTCCAAGCAGGCTAAGGGCTGCAATCCCGCAGCATGCGGCCATCGCGACGGGGGCCAGAAGCGGCCCCGCATAAACCAACAAAGCGCGATAGCCAGCAATGATCAGGAAGATCGCACAGGCCAGAGCAAATATCACGGCAAAGACGCGCAAAGGTATGGCGCGACCGATCATGGGCGTTTCCGCGCGAGAAGGCTGGTGACCAAGAGGCCCAAGCCAAAAGCAATCGATAAGGTCAGCACGGGTTGACGTCGAATGAAGTCGGATAAAGGACCTATCTCATCAGCGGAAGCCTCGAGCTCGGCATCAGGGCTCGGCTGAATGGCGACAATTATCAAATCTCGGCTCATGTCGTCTGGCGGTTCAGGGTTCATCTATTATCGTCCTCTGGCCGTCAGAACGCCCCATCCATTTCTTGGTTCCGATAAAGGGTGTGGCGACGTGCGGATCTGCCGTTAAGCAGAAGACTTGATCCCCATCAAAGCGGCGCGCACGCCACCCCTTTTAAAGCTTGCCCGCGCCGCACCACCCAATCGCGCGTGAGGGGGCTTCAGCCTGTGATCAGACACATCCTAGCTGTTGCCTTGGCAGGCTTGCTCGCAGGCTGCGCAACCCTGTCCCGCTTACCCGCGCCGCCCACCGGTTCGAGCCTCGTTGCGCCGGCCAATTACCAAGCCGATGTGCGGATCAATTCTTACGACCCACAGGCCAGTCGGGTTGTGACGGCATTGTACAATAAGGCGATTTTGGCTTCCGATGGCTCCATCGATATCATGGCGCTGTCAGGCGGCGGCGCAGGCGGCGCTTTCGGTGTCGGCATGCTGATGGGGATGCAGCGGGCGGGCATGCGACCACAGTTTGAGATCGTGACAGGCGTGAGCAGTGGTGCCTTGATCGCCCCTTACGCCTTCTTGGGGCCGGATTGGGACGCAGCCATCACCGAAATCTATACGGCACCCCAAACCGCCAAACTGGTTGTGCGTCGAGGGCTTGGCGCCTTGTTTCAGACCAGTCTCTATCGCACTGATTATTTCATTGAGTGGATTGATAGCCATGTTACCCCCCAATTCATGGACGCCATCGCACGCGAAAGCCGGAAAGGGCGGCTGCTCTTGGTGGCCACAACCAATATCGACACCGGTGCCTCCACTATTTGGAACATGGGGCTGATCGCCGAACAAGGTGGACCAAGTGCCCGAAAGCTCTTCATCGATGTCTTGGTCGCGTCATCCTCAATTCCGGCCGTCTTCCCGCCGAAACTGATTGATGTCGACAGTGGCGGCCAGCATTTTCAAGAGATGCATGTCGATGGCGGCGTTGCAGTGCCCTTCTTCATCGTGCCGGCAAACATGTCCTTAGGCGATGATACGATTCACCGCCTTAAGGGTGCCAATCTGTACGTCATCCTCAACAGTCAAATCGAAATCGGGCCAGCCAATGGCGTCCTCAAAACCACCTCCATCATTCCGCGTAGTTTTGAGATTGATCAAATCTATCGGTCACGACAAAATATTGCGCTGACCGCCTATTTCGCCACCCGAAACGAGATGGCGCTGCGCTTAACCTGGATTCCGCCAGGCTTTCCATATCAAGGCTCTCTCGTCATGGATCAGCCCAGCATGCAATCCTTGTTCAACTTAGGGCTCGGTCTGGCTGAAAGCGGTCAGGCTTGGAAAACCGCTGACGATGTCGCCGCCGAACTAGGTGAAGGGGAAGCTCCCTCCAAACCTTGAGGGACCTTGGCCGAGGCGGCCGAAATGTGGATAGTTTGAAATGCGCCAGACCAATCTCTGCACGCCGTGCCGCAGGGTGCAACCCGACAGGACTGCACCAGCTCGGTCGCCTTCGTTTTGGATTTAGCTTTTAAACTAGACCGCCTTTGCCATAGGCTCTGCCTAGGCAAAGGCATCGTTTGAACTTGCGCAATAGCAATAGTCGAGCGGGGCAAGCAGAGCGACGCATTGAACCGCGCTAAGTCTTTGGGCCAAGGCCCCGCATAAACGATCTCAGGAATTGCTTGACCATGGTGCATTCCATGGATGAAATGCACTGTACGGCGCGGACCGCATTGCAAAATGCCAACGGACTTGGCGCAAAGGTTACATCGAAATGAACTGCAGTCGGGTAAGTTTGTTTTTCTTGGCGTTTACTGCGCTGTCGGCCTGCAGAGGTTTGGAAGCTGCGCAAAAAGGTACTGGCCTATACTGCAGGCACGTTCCACAAGAGCGCTACTCTGCATGGATCAAGACGCCTTCGACAGATCGCTCCTTAGTCGCAGAACAGAAGGCCATTGTTATCCGTACCGGTCAGGAATCGTTTCATTTATACAAGCCCGAATCTAAGGGGGCTTGTGTAACCGAACTGCGTACTTGGGACCAAGTCACGCAAGAGAACAGTTTGGCATTGGCAGCTTTTGTCTCAGAAAAGCAATATTGCGAGATAAAGGCATTTAAGCCTTATTTTATTGGCCTCGATTCGAAAACAGGCAGGCCTTGTCCGACTGATCCATATGATAGGATATTCTTTTTTGGTCTGAAGAACCCGAGTTTTGACCGTATTGATTCTATGTCTAGTCCTATCAATCAATCCTTTTTGTCCCCTAAATCTAATACTTCCGAAGTAAGCGTGTTCAGCACTGATGCATGCGATGTTATTGAGGCCGTTGTTCGACTTGTCGAACAGGAGCGAAACTGAGCACCAGTCGTCTCAGATTATAGAACTGACCGACATCAGCACAGGTGAACTAATCGTTGAAATTCGATAGATCTTTTGGGAGTGATTTGTGTTCGCGGGTCTAGTGCAGATTTCGCCCTCGTCCCCCCAAGACCCCAATCCACACCGCCCCCATCCGCCCACTTTTGCCCCCCAACTCAAACGTCTTCAGGGCCGTTCGGATTGACGAACTTGGCGTGCCGCGCGCCCTGCTAGGGCTTTGCAGCTTGCTAGTTTTAACCAATAGCCGCATATACCGCCCATGCCTGAACCACATATCTTAGCCGCGATACTCTGGGCGCTCATTTTGGCGGGTGCTGGTGGGGCGTTGACCAGTATTGGTCCGTGGTATCGCAATCTCAAGAAGCCAAGTTGGCAGCCGCCCGATTGGTTGTTTGGCCCTGCTTGGACCGTGATTTTGTCATCGGCGGCTTGGGCAGCCATCCTTGCTTGGGAAGGTGCCACCAGCGATGCGGACCGGAAAATTGTGATCGGCTTGTATGTCGCGAATTTCGTTTTCCATTTTTTGTGGTCTCCTTTATTCTTCGCGCTCAAGCGTCCCGATTGGGCGTTGCGGGAATCATTCCTGCTGTGGGCCTCGGTTGTGGCGCTGTGCGTCGGCGTGCTGCCTTATTCCGCGCTCGCCAGTGGGTTGCTGGTTCCCTATGTGCTTTGGGTAACGTTCGCGACTTACCTCAATTATGTGATCGTCAAACTCAATGGGCCATTTGACGGCCAGAGCCAGACACCAAACCAGAGTTCCTGAGGGCATAAGCCACCCGGACAGGGCTTGATAGAGGTTTGGCCGCACCTATTCGAACGATCTGACCTTGTGCATGCTGGAGGTGCTCTTGGCTCACGTGACCAGAATTTTTTCCCGCCGCAGCTTTGTTGGCGTTGCAGCCGCTAGTGCCTTGGCGCTTGGCACGCCAACCCTGGCTGCGCCACGGGCGGGAAGGGTGGTGTCGGGCTTAGAGGTCTTATTGGGGCGCAAGCGTGCACTCTTGGCTGGCAAGCGTATCGGATTAATCACCAATCCAACCGGGGTCACGCGCGACCTTCAAAGCGCTGTCGACCTGATGGCAAGGGCTGCGGACTTTAAGCTTGCGGCTCTCTTTGGGCCCGAGCATGGCGTGTGGGGCGATGCGCAAGCCGGTGCCCCCGTCGCCGATCAAATCGATGCACGCACAGGCCTGCCCGTCTACAGTCTCTATGGCACCACCCGCAAGCCAACGCCCGCCATGCTGGAGGGGTTGGATGTGTTGGTATTTGATATTCAAGATATTGGTGCCCGCTTCTATACCTATCCCTGGACGCTGGCGCTGGTCATGCAAGCCGCGCGAGAAGCCGGGATTGGCGTGATTGTGGCGGATCGTCCTAATCCGATTGGTGGCGTCAAAGTCGAAGGGCCGGTGCTCGACCCCGCCTTAGCAAGCTTTGTCGGAGCCTATCCCATTCCGATCCGCCACGGGATGACCATGGGTGAGTTGGCTCTGATGATGAATAGGGACTTCGCCATTGGCTGCGACCTCCACATTGTGGCATGCGCCAATTGGCGACGCGCTCAGGATGCCACTCAAACCGCCCTGCCGTGGGTGCCGCCTTCACCCAACATGCCCAGTGTGGATACCGCCCTGATCTATCCGGGCACCTGCCTGGTCGAGGGTACAAACCTGTCTGAAGGGCGCGGCACAACGAAGCCATTCGAGCTGATCGGCGCGCCCTTTGTTGACGCCCATGCGCTGGCAGATCGCCTTAATCAACGCAATCTGCCCGGCGCGCGCTTTCGCCCCGCTTGGTTCACCCCGTCCTTTTCCAAGCATCAGGGCCAATTATGTGCGGGTGTGCAGATCCACCTCACAGACCGAACGGCCTTGACCCCCGTGGAAACCGGCATTGCGATTTTGCTGGACGTCGCAAACCTCCATCGCAACGCATTCTCCTTCTTGCCGGGCAACCCGCCCTTCTTTGACAAACTGGCAGGCGTACCCTGGCTGCGCGACGCGATTGTTTCGGGCGACAGCCTAGAAGCCATCCGGGCACGCTGGCAGCCAGAACTGGCCGCTTTTAGAGTGAGACGCGCGCGCCGGCTCTTGTATTAGGTTGGGGGGGCGATCAGCGATTAAAGCATCATCATTGTGACAAGCCAGAACTTTGCTTGCGACCTGATGTTTATGCTTATCGAATACTAAATTCATTTTTTACTTCGGGACCAAATTTTCAGTGTAAATGGCGTTATCGATTTTTATTTGACAACCAGAGATTTTTTGAACCTCTTTCTTCAAGATCGGGATGCATTTAGCTTCAGGCTTATTCGTGTCTAAATTTAAAGAGGGGGGAGGCAGAATGCCGCCAGAAAGCCCGGTGCCGAAAAATGCCCCAGCCCCAAGAGCTTTGAGAGATCAGCCATTAAACTAAGCACTTTTTTGGTGCGGGTTTATAGAAAAAAATCGCGGCCTGATTCTCCTTGCTGAAGTGGCCCCGCCCCGACGGTCTGGCATTTAAATCATGGGCGATGTCTCACACTCCAGACATTGCTAGTTTTGCTCAAGGTCAAAGACGCCTTGTACTTTTGGGAGAGCGTGGGTCAGGCCATACCCTAATCTGGTCGGCGAGCATTTCGGAAAACCTGATCAAGAAGAAGGTCGCAGTTCTTTCGCCAAAAAGTCCGGTCTTTGACGAGATTTATGAGCATATAATCCTTGGGTGATGGCCAGCTGTTTGATCAGGTAAAAATTCGGAAAATCGGAAGACTTCTTCCTAGCTAATTCTAGAATAGCGACCGTGCGCCGCTCCCCATTTGTTTCAGGCAAGATCGCTTGACTTGCAAATGGCTTGTGCAATGAATGTTTGATGTCCATCCGCTGTTAAAAGCGCTAGGATTGAAAGTCTTTTTGCCAACTATTGAATAATTACCATCATGTGCATTGGGTTCGGGAGGGGCTATTGGCGAGTGGAATATGGGACCGATTTAAGGCAACCTTCGGCCTAGCAGGCCAATCTTCCGGCAATGATATCGGGCTACTTCCAGCCGGAAGACTTCGGGTATTCTTCAAGTCCCTAGCCAAGAAAGATCGACAGCTCGTTGAGGAAATTGTCGCTTATGTCGGGACTGAGAGCCAGCCTTCCATTCTGCTGAAACTTCAAAAGGTCGAGATATTGGAGGCGTGGCGGGCACGTGGGATGAGCTATCCCAGACGCGATGAAGTAGGACTTTTCACAAATCTTGGAGATTGGCGCATCGACCAGATCAAGCGATTGGGCGATGTGATAGCCGCTATCGAGCCAATTACCTATGACTGGGGGTATTTCGGGACAAAGAAGTCGCCAGACTGGCTACGCCAAGTTTTAAGCCAGTGGCTTGGTGCTGGCCGGAAGGACCAACCCATTGATATCCTGAAGGGTCTCGCAGATTTCGGTGGGCTTGGCATGCCGGCTGTGCTTGACGTTGTATTTGGCCCAGATGCCGGAAATTATGGCGGTACGAGTTCAGTTAGTCGATTTGGGGGTGTGCCTGAGTTGCTACAAGCCGAACATGTTTCGGTTGTGGCAGCGATGCAGGATTTAGGCGCAGACATTCGCTCAGAATTGGTTGCTGCCATCGGGCGCTTTGGTCTGCAGTCCCTCTATATGCCAATGCTGCTTGATGCCGCAATCGGCTCTTCAAAAAAGGTGAGAGGTTCATCTCGCAAAGCATTGGCCGGCAGCGATGGTGCCGCTCTTTCGGCGCATATTGAAGACCGATATGCCAAGGCATCTCCGGCGCAAAGAGTTGAACTGGTTGAAGTTGTAGCGCTCACGTTAGGCCCGCTAAGTCCTGTCTTGCTGGAGAAGCTTAAAGGCGAGGAAACATCGCCCAAAGTACTGGCTGCATTCGACCGTGCGGCCGGGGCAACGGCTAGCCAATTGGCAATCAACGAACGCGGCAGCCAAAGGCCAGACGGACCTTTAGGCTATAACGCCGTAGATGGCACTTGGGTTGAGGTGCCAGAGCTTGGGGACCTCCCGCAGGCCACGCCATTGGACCGCGATGTCTTGAAAGTGCTTGAACCAGCCGTTGCAGAGTTCAATCGTTTCCACGCTGAAGCCAAAAAGGAAGGCGCGGGCTGGCATTGGCATTGGACAAAGCAAGTCTCTCCCAGAGATCGAGGCTCGATTGAAAAGCTCGCGATCTTGGCAGAAGGCACTGGAAAGGTCGATGCAAACCCAAAGTCAGTCGATTGGTTGCGGCTGGGCCATTTTCATCATCCAGCGATCGATCAATTTTATGATGATCCACGCCTTTCGCTCCGCCACCTCGTCCGCTTGGCCATAGCAGTCTCTCATGGCAGCTTCTACGGCTTGTTCAATGAGTACGCTGGGGCGGTGGGGCATGCGGTTCAGCGTCGCCTCGCCAATGGTGCAGACTTTCGCATGCTCTTTGAGCTTTGGAATGCAAACGGCGGCGAAGACTTTCTGCTCGCCCACCTCACACGGCGTTGGTACCACCCGCTGCCGGGATTGGATGTTCCGCTTTGGCAGGCATTAGTCGATCGTTTTGCATGGATTGACGAAGCCCTGGGGATAGCGCCCCAATCCCATGGCGTGCCAATGAATTTGACTGCCGGGCTGGAGCTCCTGGGCCGCTTGCCGAAGCTGCCAGAACGCTATCGCAGTCGTTTGCTTCTGCTCGCCAACGACAGTTCCAGCCATGTCCGCAACCCTGCGCGTGAACTCCTGAAAGACACGCCAGATATTGGTGCCGCGATCGCGCTTCAATTGGAAGATGGCCGACAGGACGTGCGCGCTCTGGCGGCAGACTGGCTGGCGCGCCGAAATGAGCGCGAGCAAGCCCCAGCGATCCGCCGCGCTCTGACCAAAGACAAGAGCGATGTCGCGCGTGCGGCGATGATTTCGGCCCTTCAGCGCTTGGGCGAGGATGTCTCGGAATATTTTGATCCGGCTAACTTGGTTAAAGAAGCGCAGGCGGGTGTCGCGAAACTCAAGACCAAGGCTCTCGACTGGTTCCCGTTTGACCGGCTGCCAACCCTGCATTGGGATGACGGTACCCCGCTTGACCCCATTTTGCCGCGTTGGTGGCTCTTGCTTTCGTGCAAGCTGAAGCAGCCGGGCGGTAATGCGCTTATGAACCTCTGGCTGAAGAGGCTTGCACCGGGGGACGCGCACAAATTGGGCTGGATGGTTCTGACCTGCTGGATTGACGAAGACGTTCGTTCGCCGACGGAGGAGGAAGCAAATGCCTATGCTGCTGCCAATGTCGATGCCGTCCTCAAACAGTATTTGCACTACGTCAAGATCTCGCCACAAAGTGCCGATTATTGGCCAACCGATCGTGCCGTAGTGTTTGCACGCCTGAAGGCAGACAAGTCCGCCACCTATCTGGGTAGTGCAACCGACAGCAAGGGCATTCTTGCGCTTTGCTCGCATGTGAATGGCGCTGACGCTGCCCAAAGGGTGCGTTCCTTCTTGAAGGATCATGGCGCACGCGTTTCGCAAGCAAAGGCATTGCTGGATGCGCTGGCCGCAAACAGTAGCAGTGCAGCACTTCAGGTCGTTCTAACCGCGGCCAACCGGTCCAAACAAAAGAGCGTAGAGGCCCATGCCGCGCAGCTGATCGAAACCATCGCGGATCAGAATGGCTGGACCGCAGGTCAATTGGCTGATCGAACGGTTCCGACGGGTGGCTTTGATAGCGATGGGACGCTTGATCTTGATTGCGGTGAAGGGCGCACCTATCAGGCTCGGCTTGATGAGAACGACCTTATCACGCTGTTCAATGCCGATGGTCGCGAGGTCAAGGCCTTGCCCGGCCCCCGGATGGATGACGAGCGACCGACTGTCGAAGCGGCCAAAAAGCTGCTCTCAAATGCCCGCAAAGAGGTCAAACAAGTCTTGTCGGCGCAGACCGAGAGGCTGAAAGAGGCCATGTGCTTGCAACGCGGCTGGCCGCGCGAGGATTGGGAAAGCTTCATTGCTGGACACCCGATTGTTGGGAGGGTCGTGTCAAAGCTGGTTTGGCAAGGATTGGACGCTGAAGGGAACGTGCAAACACTCTTCCGTCCGCTTGGTGATGGCAGTTTCACCGATTCCAATGATGGGGATGTCGATACTTCCGATTTTGCCGAGATACGTCTTGCCCACTCCTCGCTGCTCGACACGGCCCAGATCAATGCATGGCGTCAGCACTTGTCAGATTATTCGGTTGAAGCTCCTTTTGACCAGTTTGGGCGACAACTCCCGCAACTTGCTCAGTCGCAAGCGAAGGAGAAGGCGATAAAGGATCGTGAAGGTTGGATGATCGAGACATTCAAACTGCGCGGCATTGCCGGCAAGCTTGGCTACCAGCGCGGGGCTGCTCAAGATGGCGGTTGGTTTGTGACCTATGAGAAAAGCTACCGTGAAGCTGGGCTGCAGGTAGAGATCGAGTTTACGGGCAGTCCGCTTCCCGAAGAGAATCGTATCGCCGCGCTGCAAACGCTCACGTTCCGAAAGCTGCGCGGGTCGAATTTTGGGGTTGGTGCCGTTGCGCTTGGCGACGTTCCATCCGTCTTACTCGCTGAATGTTGGCGTGACCTTCATGAAATCGCCGAAAAGGGGACCGGCTTTGACCCCGAATGGAGCAAGAAGGCCTATCTATGACCGAGTCATTGGAAGCAATTCGTCTGCCGGCTGAGCATCGTTATGCGACTGAGTTGGTCACTCTGGCTCGGGACGACGAGAAGGAGGCCCGTCCTGCCGGTTGGAAATTGTCCCCTCGCGCAGTTCGCAGCTTTTTGCTCGGAGATCCAAAGCGCGGCATCTCGCGCAAATTTTACGGCGATGATCCCTTGGCTGATCGCGCCATCGTCAGCCTGATGAGCCAGCAGGGCCTTATGCTGGTCGGCGAACCTGGCACTGCGAAGTCTCTGCTCTCGGAACTATTGGCTGCCGCCATTAGCGGCACGTCGGCGCTTGTGGTCCAAGGGTCAGCAGGGACGACGGAGGACCATATCCGATACGGCTGGAATTATGCATTGTTGCTCGCGGAAGGTCCAAGCGAGAGGGCGTTGGTGCCGTCTCCCGTTCTCAATGCGATGCGAACTGGACGTATTGTCCGCTTTGAGGAGATAACGCGCTGCCCGCCCGAAGTTCAAGATGCCCTGATTTCGGTGCTTTCTGAAAAGGCATTGGCGCTACCAGAACTTGGGCCTGATGCTGTCTCTATGGCCAAGCCAGGCTTTAATGTGATTGCTACGGCCAACCTCCGGGATCGGGGCGTCCATGAAATCTCCAGCGCCCTAAAACGGCGCTTCAATTTTGAGACGGTTCATCCCATCGCCGATCCTGATTTTGAGCGCGAGTTGGTCCTGAAGCAGCTCGCTGAGCGACTTGGACCAACGGGCATTACAATCACGGGCGAGCGCGAGATTGCTGAGCTTTTGGTCCGCACATTTCAAGACCTTCGCACGGGCCGGACAGCTGAAGGGGTGAATCTCAACCGCCCGGACGCTGTCATGTCGACCGCTGAGGCAGTCAATGTGCTTCACGCCGCCGCGCTCGAGGCTGCTTACCTTGGAAACGGGAAACTAAACGGAGCTCATATCGCGAACCAAATTCAAGGTGTTGTGCTCAAGGACTCCCCTGATGATGGCAAGCGGCTGCGTGCCTATATCGATCACATCGCGAAAGAACGCGCCGGACGATCGGGGGTCTGGAAGGAGTTTTATCAGGCAGCTCGTTCTCTTAAGCTGGGGTGATCCTAGATGGATGTGCCATGCTTGCACGACCCGCAGCGGGATTTGTGGATTGTACCGATCCGACATCATAGCCCAGCCTGCGCCGCTCATTTGCAACGGTTGTTGGATACAGTCGAGCCCGCGGCAATCCTTGTAGAGGGACCCTCCGACTTCGATCCGCTGATCAGTCACCTTTGTGATCGTCGCACGCGGGCTCCGGTGGCCATCGTCACCTTGCGCGAAGCTGCTTCTCCAGGTGCGACGAAAAGAGTCGCGAGCTATTTTCCATTTTGCGCCCACAGTCCCGAGCTGATCGCGCTGCAAGCCGCAAAAGCAAAGAATGTGCGGGCCCATTTTATAGATCTTCCGTCTACGTCATCGGAAATGCTGGGCGGTGACGAGCGGCGAGCGGATCGTTCGCTGTTAAGTGACGAAACGCCCTTCGATGCCGGCGATTACGTCACGGCCCTCGCTCGTGAGCTGGGCTGTCGTGATGGCAATGAAGTATGGGATCAACTTTTTGAAAGTCGGATCGGTGAGGCCGATTGGACAAAATTCTTTGCCGATGTCGGCCAGTATTGTGCCTGTATCCGTGGCGCGAGCCAAAAGGAGGATATGGAGCGCGATGGCACGCTTGCGCGTGAAGCACAAATGCGCGCCTTGATCGCCGCGTATCGGCAAGAAATTGAAGGGCCCATCGTCATCATCGTTGGCGGCTTCCATGCGCCGGTGCTTTACGAACAATCTGATTGCAAGCCACGTGCGCCAGACCCTGGAAAGGGGCAGGCGTATCTGATCCGATATGGGATGAGACAGCTTGACGCGCTCTCCGGCTATGGCGCAGGCCTTGCGCTCCCTGGCTTTTATGACCGCTTGTGGCAGGCCCGCGATACGGGCGGCAAGCACTTGGCTCTGGACGTTATCACGGGCTTTGCGGCGCATCTGCGCGATCAAGGTGCCGCCCCGACACTTCCGGTAATTGCCAATGCGGTTGAGCAGGCTGAGCGACTTGCCACCCTGCGCAATCGGCCATTTCCTTCCCGCGACGATATGTTGGACGCAGTCCGCTCCAGCTTCATCAAGGATGAAATTCCTGTCGAACATGTTCCACTGTTGGTGGAGCTTCGTGCTTGGCTGACCGGAACGGCGATTGGCGACGTCCCGCCCTCTGCAGGGTCCCCGCCGCTGGTTGAGGCGGTCAGGTCTCGTGCGCGCACCTTGGGATTTTCTGTTGCTGATGGGGAGCGTCGTTCACGCGAACTCGACATTTATCGCAAGCCGCGACACCGAGATGCCAGCCGCTTCTGCCACGCGATGACCTTGATTGGGACTGATTTTGCGCACCGGACAGCGGGCCCGGATTTCCGCAATGACGCTTCGCTCGATCGACTTTATGAAATCTGGTCGGTTTGTTGGTCGCCGACACTTGAGTCGCGCTTGATCGAGTTATCAGAAATAGCCGACACACTCGACGAGGCGCTCGCTTGGTCCCTTTCTGAAAAGCTCGGAGCACTTGGGGAACTTGGTAAAGGGCGAAGCGCTCTTGCTGCGATTGATCTTTACGCGGCCGCGTGTCGGGCTGGGCTGGGTGATGGTGCCGCTACGGTTCTTGATTATGTTGAAAAGCAGGTGATCGAAGATCCCGAGCTTGGGTCGGTAACAGCTGCATTGACAGACCTCGTCTTGCTTTGGCGTGGCAGTAAGGCGCTGGAGGGTGTTGCGATCGCAACTTTGGATCGCATCATCGCTGCGGCTTGGCGTCGCGTTCTCGTCCTTCTGCCCGAGCTCGCCTATAGTGGCCAAGATCAACTTCGACAAGCAATTGCCACTCTTGCTGACCTGCGCGGACTGATCGAGTTGGCGCGATCTTCGCAAGCGCCAATGGATATCGCGCTCTTCGATGAGGCGCTCGCCAGACTTGCTTCAGCAGAGCTCAATCCGATGCTGGCAGGTGCCGTTATGGCCTTTTCACTGCTCGATGGCTCCATCACGTCGGATCAATTAGAGGTCCGACTGCGAGGCGAGTTGGTCAGCGGCTATGTCGAACCTGCGGATCGTCTGGGCTTTCTTGGCGGAATAATCGCGATTGCGCGCGAATCATTGTGGTCGCTTCCAATGCTGGTCGAAGTGCTCAACGACCTCGTAGCCTCGGCTAGCGATGCGGACTTTGTCGATTTGCTGCCCCATCTTCGCTTGGCGCTCATGCCACTCGATCCGCGCGAGACCGACCGCTTGGCCGAAGCGGTAGCGGATCGCATTGGTGCAAATCCCCATCGCTTGGCAACTTTGGTTGAAATCTCTGAAGACAAACTCCTCGTCAATTTAAAACTTGATCAAGAGCTTGAGGCGATCCTCATGCGGGACGGTGTGGCATGACTGACCCTGCCCTTCTGCGGCGCTGGCGCTTGGCTTTGGGCCGCTATGCGGAGCGATCCTTGCCATCTACCGCGCTGACTGGCCCTGAACGGCGGACAGACCGTGCCCTCGATTATTTGTATGCGCGGGAAATGGAAAAACGTGGGCTTAGACGTGGCAAAGACGGACGGCAACAAGGCGGCACCCTTGACCCAACAAGCCTAACGCCACTTGGCTGGTTAGGTGAGTTGCGCGATCTGTTTCCTCAATCGGTCTATGAAACCATTCAAGCCCACGCGATCGACAATCTTGGAATGAGTGAGCTTCTGTCAGACGCCAAAGTGCTGGATGCCCTCGAACCTAACAAGGATTTGCTCAAAGCATTGATCGCATTCAAGGGTACGGCGGACCCGGGCATGCGCGATAAGATTCGCGATGTGACCCGGAAGGTCGTTGAGGAAATTCTGCGCCAGTTGCGACCAAAGATCGAAGCCGCCTTAGCTGGCAAGCCCAATCGCTATCGTCGAAGTCAGCTTAAATCGATGAAGAATTTCGCCTGGCGGGAAACAATCAAGGACAATCTCAAAAATTGGGATGCGACGCGCGGTGCCCTGATTGCTGACAGGCTCCGCTTTTATGGTCGAAGCCGTCGGCGTCTACCTTGGACAATCATCCTGTGCGTCGATCAGTCCGGTTCAATGCTTAGTTCAACCATTTATGCGGCGGTCATGGCTTCAATTCTTACGGCCCTGCCCTCGGTAGAAGTCAGACTTGTGGTTTTCGATACCTCAATCGTCGATCTCTCGAGCGAGGCCCACGATCCGGTTGAAGTCTTGATGTCGGTGCAATTGGGTGGCGGCACCAATATCGGAGCGGCCGTAGACTATTGCGAAAGCTTGGTGACCCAACCTACCCGGACAATCTTCGTGCTCATCAGCGATTTTGAAGAAGGTGGAGCCGTTGGCCGTTTGCTTTCTGCGGTTCGCCGGATGCATGCAGCGCGGATCACAATGCTTGGACTTGGGGCGCTCAGTGATGATGCCGCTCCCGTTTATGATCGACGGATGGCTGAGCGCCTCGTTGGCTGCGGCATGGAGATCGCCGCCATGACACCGGATCGGTTTGCTGATTGGATCGGAAAGCACATCGCATGATTGATCCCGCACTTCGAGCTAGTCTGGTCGGTTACGACGATGCGGCGTTGGCCACGCTGGCTAACCCGGGCTTGGTTCGGCGCGCCCATCTCGACCTGGCCGATGGTAAGGTAAAGCTGGTTTCCTCGACTGGGGAAGCGGCCGAAGTCGAAGCTGACGGGCAGCTTGTCTCGATAAATTCGCGCGGACCACGATTTGCAAGTTGCGCTTGCAAGTCGAGCGCCATCTGTCGGCACAGAATTACTGCGGTTCTATTCCTGCAGACACAAGATTTTGTCGCAAGCGACGTCGATACTGGTCCCGAAGCAGAGCCTGCGAGTCCTGTCGACGTGATCAATGCTATGGGTCTGGCGGCATTGGAAAAATGGGCTGGGAAAGCGAGCTGGAGCGCCGCGTTGGAATTGGCACACGGGCAATTCTCTATCGATCCGCAGCCCAATGCCGTCGCGGTCAGCCTTGAAGGCCAAGACGAGACAATAATCATATTGCGCGGGCAGGGCTTTGACGGGATTGAGTCAAAAGCCCCCAAGGCGAAGCGCAAAGCTCTTCACGCCGCTGCCGTCTTGTTAGCCAGGCGCCATTTTGGCCTGACGGTTCCAGAAGCGGATGAAACTTCGATCCCAGAAGCAGCCGCAGTTGCGTTGGAAATAGATCCCCAATTCGTGGCGATGGTCACAAAGGCTTTGGGTGAGGTGACCCAATTGGGTTTCAATCTGGCTCCTTTGCCCTTGGAAGAGTCATTGTTCGAAATCTCTGTCTCGTCGCGGGCGGACAATCTTCCCCGACTATCCGCCCTTCTCCGGGCTCTCGCAGCGCGCATGCGGCTTCGCCGCCAGCGGTCTTTGGCGTTTGACCCCGACGAAATGCTGGAGCTGACCGCGACTGCGTTTGCCCTCGTGCGGGCATTGGCAGACACTTCTGGCGACCGACAGATCGGGCTAGCGGGCAAAGTTCGGCGCGATTTCCAGCAGGCCCCCGTGCTAAACCTTTTGGGGTGTGGCGGCGAACGTTGGCAGACCGTTGCTGGCTCGCGCGGCGTAACAGCCTGGTTCCTTGAAACCCAATCCGGCCGCTGGTTGAGTGCCACACTCGCACGCGGCCCAGGCCAAGACCCGCAATTCATGCCGGGTCAGGCTTGGCATCATCACTCAATGTGGCAGGCCGAGTCGTTAGCCAAACTGGCCCATGCTGAATTTGAGTTGGAAGGCGCAAATTTATCCGAGGACGGACGATTGTCTGCGCCTGCCTCAGCGAGTGCAAAAATCCAGCGATCCGCTATCGCTCCAAGTGCCGAATTGCCCGTCGCCCTTCGCGACTGGTCCAGTCTTCAGGTTGAATTTCTTCGTCAAGCGGGTTTGGGGCTTGATGCGGTTCCTGGGCCAACGCCCTGCCTTTTGGCACCGAGCGCCTGTGCGCCACCTTTTTTCGATGAGCTCTTGCAACAATTGATCTGGCCTATCCGTGACTCCACTGGAAAATGGCTTGCTCTGAGCTTGGACCATGAGGAGCCTGCTTCTGTAGCGATCGAGGCCCTAGAGGCTTTGGTTGGCCAAAACTGGAAAGGCTTGATTTTTGCAAAGATCAGCCGTGATCGGCGCGGTCTGGTGGTAAGTCCAATCACCTTGTTCAACGACGGAAAACCAATTGATTTGACCTTCTGGCAACCTCCATTTGTGAGACCTAAGTTGAGTCAGCCTGGCTGGCTGATGCGACTGCGTAGCCGCTTGCCGACGCAACAATTTATGAGAGCCCCACGCGATGACACCCAGTCTGCTATTGAAGCGGCTTGGCAGTATTTAGTCGACCGCGTTGAAGCCGGACCGGGCCTGATCGCAACGCTGGACAATGATCGGCTGGCGCATGCGGAGCGGCTTGAGGCATTTGGATCGCCTGTTCTGGCTAAACTCCTGCGACAAATAACTTGTAGCGAAAGCCTTTTGAAAGCCGCTTTCGGCTTGCTCATCGCCAGACAACAACGATTATCGGCTCCCATGCTGATTTAAGCGAGGGCGTTGCTTCAAACATGGGATGCCGCCGTCAATAAATGCCATTGCACTAGTGCGCTTCGGCTTGCGAACGCTGCCTAATCTGTTCGAAATCGTGACGGATCAGAAGCTCGCCCTGACGCCAGACGGGTATGAGTTGGTCTTGACCTGAACCCGTTTGGTCCAGCCGCCTAGAAACCAGTTTTCCACCGTCAAGGACAACTGCCTGTCGTCCTGCCTTGCTGCCCTTTGTAGGGTCTGTTGCGGGAGTTTTTGACACATCGTGCCAGATGCCATCTGCGTCTTTCAAGGCATTGGCCTTCATCGCAAAGCGCAGGGTATCGCGATTGACTTGCTGCAACAGGCCGCCGCCCATTCCAAAGGCGATATTGTCGATCGCAAAGCCTTCCTCAATCATCCGGTCAACCAAGCGGCCAATGCTCTTGATGTTCATGCCATCGCCTTGGATGACGCGAACATGGGGGTCAAGGACACGATAGCCCTTTGAGTTGATGGTGCCACCAAACTTTTCCCATAGGGCTTTGACGGTGCGCAGGGGCGTTTCAATCGGATCGCCACTGTCTGGGCGTACCACCAGCGTGCCTTGGCGGGACTGCACTTTGGTCTTTAGGCTGCCGCCCCAGATATCGTTGACCGCAGCATCAAGGTCGTAGCTATCAGAGACAACGGCCACAATCCGGCCCTCGCCCTCAAAAGCGTCGAGCATGTTTTCATAGGCTGCCTGTTCACGCTCGCGACCCCAACTGGTCATGGTGCTATGCTCAGCAGCCGGAATGGAGAAGCCGGCCATATCCGCACCATAGTAACGCCGTGCGGCCATAATGCCTTCAAGCGTGTCACTGCCCATGAAATTGACCAGATGCGCCATGCCGCCCAAGGCCGCACTCTCGCCGCTCGACACACCGCGCGCGCCAAAGTCATGCAGCTTGAAGGGGAGTTGTCCGGCCACATCGTCCGAGCTCTTCTCAAGACCAGCACGGATGATCGCCTTACATTTCCAGCTAAGTGTGGCGACCGTGGTTGGATACCAAATGGCCCGCAAGAGTGCGGTCTCAATGAAAGTTGGCAACCAAGGCATGCGCGTCATCACGGTCGCCTATTTCGCTTTGATCCCGCCGGCAGTGCTGGACGCCGCCCTTCAGTCCCGTGCCGATCTCCGTCTGGTCAATCTCGACATTCCTTGGGCGGGGGAGAATGGAGGGCCAGTTTCGGCGCAATCCACCGATGGCGGGGATCTAGCCTTGGCCTTTGATCACGCGACAATTCTGGGAACAGCGGTGGCGCGTCTACGTGGCAAACTCGATTACTCGCCCATAGCTTTTGCGCTTCTGCCGGAATTATTCACCTTGCGTGACCTTCAGGACGTCCACGAAGCTATTCTTGGCACCCAAATAAACAAACCCGCTTTCCGTCGCCGGATATTGGATAAGGGCTGGATTGAGGGCACAGGCGCACGCGAAGAGGGTGCCGCTTATCGCCCGGCTGAGCTCTATCGGTTGCGGCAAGCTCGAAGCATATAAGGGGATCATTTAAGCTGAATTGAAGGCCCCAAATTCAAAGTGGCCACTCAAGAACATAAGGCGGGTCCTGCACTCGAGTCTGCTTCTAGCACAATTTTTCCAGGCAACGCGGCCCGCATGTGCCAGTCCCGAACTTGAAGCCTATGTCTGCTTTGCGCCAGACTAGGTCGACAGGGCGGTGAAGTCTGTTGCCCGAAAGCGGACATTCGCACCGCCTTCGATCGAGATTATTGCGCCGCCACCTGCGCCTGCTCAGAAAGTTCGGTCACGGTTCCACCAGCGACCAATAAAGTCCGGTCTGCCCCTGCAATCGCGGCTTCGCGGTGCGCGACAAAGACGCGGGTACAGGAGAGACCTCGCAGCGTCTCAGACACCCGTGCTTCAGTCTCGGGGTCAAGATTGGCCGTGCCTTCGTCGAGGAATAGGATCGTGGGTTCACGGTAGAGCGCGCGGGCGAGAAGCACGCGCTGTTGTTGCCCACCAGACAGGGTGGAGCCGAGATCACCCACCAAGGTCATCGTACCCATCGGCATCTTGAGGATGTCATCCAAAACGCAAGCCTTGGCTAAGCACTCTTCCACCTTGACCATGTCGAGGTCTGCGTCGAAGAAGGAGACATTGTCGGCAATCGTGCCCGCCAGCAGGCGATCATCTTGTAAGACAGCGCCTATGCGATGCCGGAAGGTGCGCACCCCAAAATTCTTTAGGCCAACCCCTTCAACTTTCACTTCGCCTTCGGTGGGATCAAGCAAGCCCAGAAGAACCTTCATCAAAGTCGTTTTGCCACCGCCGGATGGGCCGATTATGGCCAACAAATTGGCCGGGATTGATGGAGAAGCTGGCGTCCTTGAACACCAAGGGCTCGTGAGTTGCATAGCGGAAGGAGAGCTTATCGGCCCCAATGCGGCCTTCAAACAATCGGCCTTCTTGGATAGGCTCATCCACGCCAACTTCTGGGTCTTCATGCACCACGTCGGCGAGGCGCTCTAAGTGAAGTTCCAAGGTTTTCCATTGGAAGTAGAGGCCGATCAGGCCCGATAGCGCGCCAGAAAATTGCCCCGCATAGGATTGAAACGCCATCAACATGCCAAGGCTCATGGTGCCATCAATCACTTGCTTGGCCCCCAGCCACCAGACCGCGACACCTTGGAGGCCCGTGACAATGCCAAGCCCAGCCCCACCCCACAGGCCAACGCGCTGCATGGTGACGCTATTATTGACGCTGGCGGCGGTATCATTCTGCCATTGGCTCACCCTTTCGCGCTCTTTGCCAAACAGCTTAAACGTTCGCGCCCCGCGCAAGGTCTCCATAAACGTCGTAGAGGCAACCGCGCCAAGATTAATGCCCTCATCGGTCTTGCGCCGTACCCAAGGAAAGGTGACGGCTTGAACGGCTAGCGGGATCAACATGGTGGCAATGACGCAGCCAAACAGCAGTGGCGAATACAGCACAGCCATCGTGCCGCCCACCACCAGCATGATCACATTCAAGGTCGCGCCAATAGGCACGCTGGTGAGAAAGCTTTGAACAGGCCCAAGCGAGGAAAACCGGCTCATGATGTCGCCAATATGGCGCTTCTCAAACCATGCCACGGGCAGGCGCAGGGCATGGCGCAAGAGATTGCTCTGCATCTGAAAGGAGAGTTGCGTACCCAGATACATGCCGACAAAGCCTTGCAACAGGCCAATGCCGGTTTGGATCAACAACAAGATCACCATGCCCATGCCGATAGTGGTCAGAAGGTCCATATCGCCTTTGGAAATGGCATCATCAATGATCAATTGGTTCAGCATCGGGCTGAACACGCCAATCACTTGAACCACTAGCGCCAACAGGAAGAGCTGGATGACAGGACCTTTGAGCCCCTTCAAAGTGCTCCACATATCTGTAAGGCGAACCCGCTCAACATGCTTCTTCTTGGTAAACGCTGGCGTGGGCGTCAATTCCAACGCGACGCCAGTAAAGGACCGGCCAATCTCGGCCGGGGCAACTTTGCGTACCCCGCGCGCTGGGTCATGAATAATCGCCCAAACCCCACCCGGCCCGTTCCACGCTTTCTTCAGTGCGACATAATGGGCCAAGTTCCAGTGCAGCACACAAGGCGGCTTGAGGTTGACCAATTCATCGACTTCCAACCGCAAGGGCCTGCCCACCATGCCCAGCCCATCGGCCATATCCATGACGCTCTTGAGGGTGGTTCCTTTAAGGCTGGCGCTGAACTTGCGGCGAAGGTCGGAAAGCGTGTGGCGCTGGCCGTGGGCCCCGGCAACCATGGCGAGGCAGGCTAAACCACACTCGGCCGCCTCGGCCTGCAGGATCATGGGCAGCTTGTCGGAGTGGAATAGGCGGGTCAGCCACGTACGGCTATCGTCGTCGGGTGGCCGATCTAAATTTTCCGCTTGCCCAACCTCAGGTATCATGCATAACTACCCAAAATAATTATTCACAGATTGATTATAAAACCGCTATTTCGCCACTTGAAATACCCTCCCCCGTTAAGTCAACTTTGGCGGCGTCCGCTAGGGAAGCCAATTGCAGTGAGCTATTTGGGCTCGATTTCAGAACGGACAGGGAGATTGAAATATGCGTGCATTGACGATGGAAGAGTTGGAGTTTGTGAGTGGCGGAGAGGATGATCCTGCTGAAATTGTGACTGTAACTGGCGTACCTAATGGACCGACGCCGGGTTGGGGAGTTCTTTATCCAGAGGATCTGGCGATGTTCGGTCTAACCATTTCTGACTATACCAGTTCTGGAGACTTCGTTTTAGTTTTTGGCGGAGGGAGTTCTTCCCAAGCAACCAGACAAAGAACCCAGCAGTTTCTTCAGAACGTCAAAATTGAACGCCTTGCCAATAACCAGGTCAGAGTCACGTTCAACAGAGATGTGATTTTTAGTGGAAACCATGTCCTACTAGGCGGTGATGCAGTTGCGCTTGTGAAAGCCGGCTCGATAATTGTTGGCACCGATACTTCTGGTGGTCCGCGCGGGAGAGCGAATGGGATACCGGACTTCATTGACTTGGCACTGTCCTATGAAGGTGGCGTAGTCTGGAGGTAGTGAATTGAAAAAGACCACAGCAGTATTTTGCCTCGTTTCACTTCTGACCCTCGTATCGTGCAATTCAGTCACGGCACCCATGCCAGAGACCTCAATTTGGCCCAATGAGGTTATTGGCAATAGGGTGGATCTTGAGCTTGTGATGCCGGAATACTTCGATGGTTCCATGCCCTTGAAGGTGTCAATCACGAAAACTAACGCGGGCCCGTCCTATGTCGCACAATTCAAAAACGGTGAGTTGGCAAAAGGAAAGATTGCCTTTTGGCGCAGAACTCCAAGAACCATCAGCGATCAAGGCGATATTGGTTTGGCTTTCCAAGTACCTTCCACCTGGGCAGACGCGCTAGGTGCTAACTCTACAATGCGTAACGCTGGAATATTGTTGATAGCCAAAGGAAGGCCCGACAGTTTGGATGGGCTCTCTGGATTCTCGGTTTGGCCAATAGGATGTCACGAGATAAGGGCTACCGCTCCAATAAAACAGTTAGAAGAAAGCAATATAGAGACTTTAGGTGATTCAATCGGAGAAAGCTGTGACCTTTCATCTTTCGCAATTGCACGTGAAAAGGTGGACAATATCATTTTTGATGAGGCGACGGCTTTCAAATATCAAATAATAAAAAAATAAGAATGCGACTTGAATGAAATTCGGAACTGCGAGTGCAACATGAAAATAAAGGCCCACTTTATCGTCCCCGAGCGCCAAAAGGGTCGTTGGCCTAATTTTAAACGTTGCACCCCATGACCCTCTTCCGCCCCGCCGTCATTGAAGCTCAACGCCGCCGTGTCTACGGCAGTGTGACGCTCCATCAGCCTACGCGGCTGGCAGCATTCACCGCTGTGGCGGTCATTAGCGTCGCGATTGGCACTGCCTATCTGGCGCTTGGCCAATATGCGCGCAAGGAGACCGTGGCGGGCTGGATCGCGCCAGAGGCGGGTTTGTCGGCCGTTTATGCGCCGCGTGGTGGGGTGGCCGATGCTGTGCTGGTGCTGCAGTTGTTGGTGGAGCGGCAGCGTTGCTAGCAGCAGCTATGTCTGCAAGCGCTGCTTGTAGGATCCCAAAACCGTTCTGAATTGGGTGTCACGGTCAACGTTTGCATTAGTCGCCCCCCCAAAAGCCTTTAGGGATATGTTTCTATAAACGTTCGAACAGGTAATTAAGGGAAGTTTTTCGCATGAATTTCAAGTCAATCAAAATAAGCGTGACTGCAGAGCGCCGCATTTGGGCGATCATAACAAGCCTAATGGTTAATTCTAGTCGAATAGATTACATTGGCCATAGTTGGTACGCGACGGCGCTATTTCTTGCCTTTTTTCTGTCTGGTTGGATTTTCTTTGAAGTTGTCTTCTTCTTCGTCTTGCAAAAGTGGTACGCCCCATGGGTAAAGAGGAAGATAGAAGCCATCCTTGCTAAAAAAGAGACCGAAATATAGGTATCAGGGGAAGAGGCCTGCCCACCATGCCCAGCCCATCGGCCATATCCATGACGGTTTTGAGGGTTGTTCCTTTAAGGCTGGCGCTAAACTTGCGGCGCAGATCACTCAATGTGTGGCGTTGACCATGGGCGGCGGCGACCATGGCAAGGCAGGCTAATCCGCACTCGGCCGCCTCTGCCTGCAGGATCATCGGTAGCTTGTCGGAATGGAACAGGCGGGTCAGCCACGTGCGGCTATCGTCGTAGGCTAGCTCATTTGTATCGATGGTTTGCTTATTGTCTGGCATCAAGTTTCATAACCACTAACAATAGTTCGCAGATTGATCACGAATTCGCTATTTCGCCACTTGACATACCTATTACCCATGAGTCAACCTAAACGCTGTCCGCTAGGGAAGCCAAATGCATTGAGGGATTTGGGCCCGATTTTAGACCGGACAGGGAGATTGAATCATGCGTGCATTGACGATGGATGAAGTAGGTTAAGTAAGCGGGGGCTCGCGCCCATGGAACCCATACACCAACTTCAAAAGCCCCGAGCAGTCTGAAGCGTATTGGAGGTATGAAGCGATGATAAACATGGCACTCAAAGAAGCGGGGCTAGATTATAATGGGAACCCGACTTCAGAGGGGAATTCATCTGGCGAAAACTCGCAGATTGGAAGCCAGTATTCCCCCCCATCCAACACCTCAAATGTAAGTATAACTGTCGGAAACAACGGTGCGCAAGTTCAAGGGACCACAACCACCTCGAACGGAACAACTGTGACGGGAACGATTACCGTCCCCTACAATCCCGGTCCACCGACTATTGGAATCGAGGTCAAGATCCCATTCTAACCTTGCGAAACAGCACGCTACTTGTGGGTCCGATCGCAGGCGGGAATAGCGCCTCACTTTAGCGTTCGGACTCACTGAGTGGTGACTAGGCAACCCTACAGCGGCTCATTGAAGCTTTGGACTTGGTAAATGATTGGAAGCTCTTTTGTTTTCGCGATGACTGCCTCAGCTTTGGCCGGGTCTTTATGTGAAGGTTCGGTGGAAACAAAACCTTTCATTTTATCGAAATGTGAGACAATCGGACAAAACCGAGTATGCCTCACTAATGATGGAAACGTTGTTTTAAGTCGTGAAAGTGTCAAAGCAGAGTCTAGGCGGTTCCAGCAGATAGACCTGCAAGCTCCAAAAAAAGTTCGCGTTAAGGACCTGAGGTGCTCGTTGCAAGTCAAGCAGCATTGCTTGCTGCTTGGTGACGTGAAGGGGGAGTATGGCGTTACTTCGGGTCGAGTCCTTGTACTCGACCCTGCTACCGGATCTTCAAGGATACTTAAAATCGGTCAATTCTTTTTTGATACCTTCGAAACGACTGGGATAAGTATTATTGATCGAGCTAGCGACACCCCAGTCACTTACGTTTATGACGATAGTTCTCAAAATCTCAAGTTAGGACGGACCGCTCCTCGTTATGGAGATATTATAGGTTTTTTGCCTTCACTTAATCGATCCAACGGCAAAATAAACATTGCGAGGTTATTGATCGAAGCAAACACTGGTGAGGCTAAGCTTTTCGATCAAAATGGAGAAGCCAGCGAGCTAAGTTTTTCTAGATTTCGTTCCATCGATTTAACTCTTCTGGCACCATTAAATCAGAATGCAACGCATGCCATCGGCTTGATGCCGACTTTTCCGCCTAGATCGGCGAGATCGACGGTTGCAACTTTGTTCGGAATTCGGGCGGTATCGACAACGAGCCAAAGTTTTCAATTGGACTACACACAATGGCCGATTGATCTAAACGAAGGGATCATTCAGACCCGAGTGCCACAGGTAGACCGCAATGGCGACATGTATTTCGTAGTTGGCGGCCCAAAAGGTCCGTCCGTACATTACATTTGTAAGGCGAATACGGGAACTTTAACCTTAAAGCCACTCTTTGAACCAAGCCTTGACGCTCGCCTAAGGGTTCGCAGCTCGAATCTGCTTGACGGCACAGAAGTAATAAGAGAGGCACCTGGACGTCAGATAAGTTTTCAGCATTTCAAGTTAGAAGGCCAAGGGCACGGGCTTTCTCGCCAATGTGCTGGTACTCGAGTATTAAGTGGTGGCGAAATTTACGCTCGTGCCCACGACCTTCTCCGGGAGGAAGGGGATGTATCAAAAGAGATTTTGAGAGTAGCCCAGTTAGGCGCACCTTCAATTCCTCAACCAGCGCTAGTGCTGCATAAAGGAACTAATGCTCGGCCTGCGCGTGTCCTTATTGATGTCTACGGAGCTGTTGCTGGAAGTTCTTTTGCACCAAACGAGGCAATTACACCGTTTGATGCAACGTCCGATGATTTCTGGGTCGCGCAAGCAGTATTGCCGGGTGACGGCGATCTTGGGAAAGAATTTTCAAATTTCGGCGCAACTCCAAACCGCAAAGCGACACTTGAAGCACTGAACCAAGTGTCTGAGGAATTGGTTCGCCGTTACCCAAAACTAAGGGGAAGTATTACCTTAAGATCAATGAGTGCTGGGACAAGTATTTCTATTCAAGCAGTGCTCAATCGCCCTGATCTCTACTCGGGTGCAATTTTATTTTCAGGTGCCTATGATTGGCGAAAAATCGCCGAAAACCCGAACCTCGCAGGCTTTCATAGTTCCGCGGATCAAGAGGCACTAGATAGGGCGATTGAGGGTGTTCCAGAATATTGTTCAGGTACGAAATTCCTTATCATCCATGCCGAGAATGACGTCATTGCATCTTCTTCTCAAGCGCGCGGCTTCGTTGATCGTTTGAAGAGAAAGAAATGTTTAGTTGGCACAGCCTTTTTCAGCAATGGTGGGCACGAACTATCAAGACTTCAAATGGCACCACCAGAAGAAGAAGCATTTACGCGATTGGTAGGAGAACGCGGTTCGCAGCCACTCTTTAAGGACCTTGAATTAGCAAAGCGATTGGCCCAAGATTTGCCAAGTTCCCCACATGACTCTCTTCCGTCCCGCCGTCATTGAAGCTCAACACTGTAGGCGTTGGGGTAACTATTCCATTCTGATGAAACTGGATCGAAACATGCCGAGCGAAATAACGCCAAACCTGTTTGCTTGCTCGGCATGGATAAAAAGGCCGTTCTGTAAAATGACCAGATATCGACAGTTAGCAAATGCATTTGGGTTGGCCGCGTGGGCCCTTTGTGTTGTTGGCTGCATGGAAGCCCATGGAAGCGATGTTTCTGCAATTTCAGGATCTCAAGACAACGCCCGCCCGCCACGATTGCTAGAATGTCGTACCGTCAGCACGGTAAAAATTTGCATGAGCGAAGACCAACAAATCCTGACAACATTCAACCCATCCCTTGGATTATCTGATGGCGTCCCTAAGCTCCAACGAATTGTGCTCCCATCGGAGGGGGAAAAATTTGATGTCTTAGATTTCGAGTGCAAGGAATCCAAATCCTCCTTTTGTCTTGTTCGCACCGAGACAAGAAACTCTCAGGAAAATCCAGCTAATGCCCTGTTTAAAATTGATTTGGCAACAAATGCTGTTTCGAGAGTCGGTTCGGGGCGTTTCAGCTTCGGACCGATATTTGAAAGCAGGCTTAGCCTCATCGACAATTCAGCAGCAACACCGGTGTTTTATAAGTTCAACGAATTAACAGGGGAATTAGAAGAAGGCTGGCGATCAGAAAAGTATGGCCTTCTTGAGGGGTTTCTTCCCGCCATTTACTCTGAAAACGGCAAAACTGAAATGCTGAGGTTTGCGTTAGACAGGGAGAGAAAAATTGCAACAATTTTTGAGCAAACCTTAGGGCCAAAGCGGATCTTATACGACGAAATGCACACTTTTTTTTATGGTGCATGGTCAGCTGCACCGGCAGGTTCAAGTGCACTCTTCGGCGTAGCAGTCGACTTTCCCCGAGGTGCAGCGCCAAGATCTGTGGCCGGGTTAACCCAATTGCATGCAATTGTCTCAGGCTCTGGTCAAATATCATTTCAAAACTTTGCTACTGACCTGGATTTGCCCGATGAGCTCATCCAATCAATACCGCCTCAAGTTGATAAGAGCGGTGATATCTATGTTATCACGGGCTCCAAAACAGGGTCTGCGCTAAAGTTTGTATGCAGAAACCGAGCCGGCATTCTAACCTTAAATGCGTTAAGCGAACCAAGCCCTCTGGCGCGCCTGCGTGTCTGGGCTTCTCCCCTCATTGCCGGTGTTGAGCTTCGCAGGGAAGCACCTGGTCGGCGGCTTAGCTTTCAACACTTTGCGCTTTCCACAGGCGCAACCGGAACAAACAGAAACTGCGAGACAACCACGGTATTAATCGCGCCGGAAATTTCCGCAGAGAGCCACCTGCCGATTAAAGATCAGGCTCACGCCCAAACCTTTGTCTTGCGTCTAAATCAGGAAGATGGAAGTTCTATGCCGAGCCCTGCATTGGTCATCACGAAATCAATTATGGCATCCCCAAAATCAATCATTATTGACCTATATGGTGCTGTAGGCGGAACCGCGCAATCACCAAACGAATTTATTCGACCTTTTGACCCGCTTCTAGACGAACATTGGGTTGCGCAGGCCATCCTTCCAGGTGACGGCGACTTTGGCAGATTGTTTGCCACGTCATCAGCAACGCCAAATCGAAAGCTGACTGTAGAGGCCATTAATGAATTGTCGGAGAGGCTGATCGCTACTTTCCCGACACTTGCCGGGAACATTACGCTCAGAGCCGGCAGCGCTGGGACAAGTACAGCTGTTCAAGCAGCGCTAAGTCGCCCCGACCTGTATAGTGGCGCAATTATGTTCTCTGGGGCGTATGATTGGGTTTTGCTTGGCTCAAACGAGGACATGTCAGGGTTTCACAAGATTCAAGATCAATTGGAACTCAATGCTGCGATCACCGCTACACCTGACTTCTGTTATGGCACAAAATTTTTGCTCTTTCATGCGCAGAATGATGATAGGACACTTTTCTCGCAGGCGGAAGTTTTTGCTTCTAAGCTAAAGGCGAAACGATGCCTCGTTGGAACCATCTTTACCGGCGGCGGCGGGCATAGTCTTTCTCGTCTATCCTTCAGAAGTAGGGACCGGGCAACTTTTGCTCAGATAGTTCACCAAAGGGCATCAACGCCACTCTTAAAAGATTTAGGTCTAGCGCAAAGTCAATCCAGTACGCGTCCATGACCCTGTTCCGCCCCGCCGTCATTGAAGCCCAACGCCGCCGCGTGTACGGCAGCGTAACGCTGCATCAGCCTGCGCGACTGGCGGCGTTTAGTGCTGTGGCGGTAATTAGCGTTGCGATTGGCACCGCCTATCTGACCCTCGGCCAATACGCGCGCAAAGAGACCGTCGCAGGGTGGATTGCCCCGGATGCGGGCCTGTCTGCTGTCTATGCGCCGCGTGGTGGGGTGGCCGATGCTGTGCTGGTGCGGCAGGGCGATATGGTGGCCGAAGGCCAGCCCTTGATGCGGCTAGCTTTAGACCTGTCGGGCGCTGATGGCGCAATTGTGCCGCTGCAGCGGGCACAGACCCGGGCGCGCTTGACTGAGATTGAGCTACAGGCCGCAGCCAGCGCCCAGCGCTTTGCTGAAGAAAGCCGTAGGTTAGCAGAACGGGCCAGTGCCACGCTCGACCGCTTTGGGGCCGAAGATGCAAGGTTGATGGAGGCGGCACGCGGCAGTGCCAATCGCTTTACCCAGGATGATGCCCGATTGGCTGATCGCGCCATTGCTGCCCGTGCCGACGCGAGCCGCCTTGAGGCCAGCCGCGACCTTGCCCAAGGCCAATTGGCCATTTCTGAACGCGCCGAAGCCCAAGCCCGCACCTTGGTGTCTAAGGGCTATATGGCCAGCACCGAGGCAGATCGGCGTGCGCAAGCCACGATTGCCGCCCGCTCCCAAGTGGGGGACCTTAACCGGCAGATTCAATCCCGCCTTGATGAGGCCAAGGATTATGACCGCCAGCGACAATCCCTGCGTGCGACCCATCAGGCCGAGATGGCCGACATTGCTCGCCAGCGCGCCACGCTGGCAGCCTCTCGCTCTGGCGAGACCAAAGACCTGATGCGCCAACGCCAAGCGCTGGAGCCTGCGCGCGCCTCAGAAGCCAGTCAGTTGCGCAGTGCCAGGACACAATTGGAAACAGGGCTGACAGAGCTTTCGGTGCAAGACGGCTATGTCGTACGTGCACCTGTTGCAGGCCGGGTCGCGAGCCTCAACATTCGCCCCGGTGAAGCGGCCAACCCCAATGTGCCCTTAATCAATCTCGCCCCTAAAGGCAGCCCGATGGAAGCGCAAATCTTGGCCCCCACACGTGCGGCAGGCTTTATCACCGAAGGCCAGCGCGTGCGCCTGATGGTCGATGCCTTCCCGTTTCAGCAATTTGGGGCCATCCAAGGCGAAGTGCGCGAAATTGCCCGCTCAGCCCTCCGCCCAGGCGAGCTCGCAGCCCCCATCGAGTTTAAGGAACCCGTCTACCGCATCCGCGTGGCGCTGACTGGCCCCGGCATCCAAGCCTATGGCAAAGACCGCCCCCTTCAACCCGGCATGACGCTCAAGGCCGACGTCATCACCGACAAACGCACCTTCATGAGCTGGCTGCTCGATCCCTTGCTTGCTGCAAGGGCGCGCGCTGCTGCGGGGTGAGTTTTGGCTTCAAGTGGACGGTAGTTTCGTCTGCTTTCTTTGAAAAGCGAATCTAAAGCAGTCCATCCGCTTTCGGCCAGCTATTGCCAGTCTAGTACGACTGGAGCGGAAGTTGTCGGCAGCTCGGAGGTGTCTTGGATGACAGCTTGCATCGGCAACACCGCTTGTCTGTTTGTGACTGCTGCCGATACTGTTTGGCTTCCCGTCATTTCTAAAGTTTGTCTCGACTAGACCATTTGCATGGCACTACACAGGCCATTTGCTTCAATGTCAGCTCATTAACCTTCGTCGCTCTCCTCGCCTTCAATGCTCCGAAATCGAACATAGAGCAGAGTCAGCATGACTATGTTGTGTATCGTGTGGGCCAAAAAAGGGACCCAGAGAGACTCAGTAATCGTAAACGCGCTACCATAAACAAGGCCAGCGATTCCTGCATGAATTCCATGGCCGGGGCTTGCCTTAGAAAAGTGAGCCAAGCCGAACACAATTGAGGACAGGAAAACAAGGCAGGCCTGTTCTGTAGGCGTGCTATCATCACTCAAACCTATACCAATGAACGCCATTCTGAAGACCAATTCTTCCAACATTACAACGCATGGAAAATACAGGATAAGAACCGCTAAGAATTGCGGGGGCTTCAACTTAAGAAAGTGCTCATATGGATTATAGTCCTCAGAGCGAGGTAAACGAAGTGCCCTGCTGATCAAGATATAAAGTACTACGCCGGCCAAGCCTGTCATGAATGTAGCGATTACTTGCGCCAGAAACCCCGAGAGAGCCACAGGTGCGGCGAAATAAGGGATCAAATGATGAAGAATGTTAGGTAAAGTAGACGCACCCACTGTGCCCAAAGCAAGGATCACCAAATAAGGTAGCAGGCTGTTCCACTTCCGGGTTCGTGCCATCATCCGGACTACGAGAAATAACCCCATAAGTGCGATTGCTAGCCAGATTTCGTTCATTGGTGTAAACTCCACCGATAATTTGTTGGTTTGTTTAGTGCGATGGATCGGTTCTCATGAATTGAAGATCTTTTATGAATGCCGACCCGCTTTTGTATTTTTAGTTCAGAGGCCAGCACGTAGGACGCAGTCCGACAGGAATGCACCATCGCAACTATAGCCACCTCCAAGCACCAGAGTACCATTTCAGGTTAAAACTCACAATTCGCTGGCATTCGTAGAGCATTCAAAGTCGAGGTCTCCGGCGAAGCTTGTAAACGTCGTAAAACGCATTCAACGTCCGCTTTCGCCGCCCCCGCCCCCAAAGCAGACCATCCCCTTTCGGCCAAAAGTCGCCGAAAGGCTGACAGTCTCAATTGCGCCAAACCTCGTCATTTGGGCCAATCTTCGAGCGCCTCCAAAGCGGACATTCGCTGAGCAAACGATTTCCGATCTTGTACATCTATACCATGTCGCGGCTGCAGTGGGACGTCGGTGCGGCCAAACCGCCATTGTGCAATGACGAGCCTTGGCAAGTCTGCCCCGTTGAGCAATGCAAACGTTATGCGCGCTGGGGCAGCATGTTGTTGGTCACTTCGGAATAAAGTGTCTTGGTTGAGATGTCATAATGCAATGTGATCTTCGTCTCGCCGATTTGGCCATCAAGACTTGCATTCTCGATCAACCAAGGGCGCACCATGGTGGGCAGGCCAATCTCAACGAGAGCCTTTTTGATTGCAGCGCGGTGATCAGATAGCACCGCGTAGATTTTAATATCCCAGAAGGGGTCGAAAACGCCCCAGGATGCGGAATGCTTCCCATCAAAAAATGAGCGCGGCCTTTTCCGATACCCTACCATCATAACCCGCCAATCATCTCTCGCCTTTTCCAAATTGGGATCCTTCGCCGTGAAGTCACAATTGAAGAATTTGAGTTGAGGCACCCCGACGAATGCGCGCGACAACAACTCTGCGCCAACTGTATAGCTGAGCAGTTTGCTGTGCTTGTCACGATACCGGGTTGGGATGATAAAAAGGGCTTCTTCTTCCAAGGTTTTGGCGCTCAATGACTAATGCAGACCAATCAAGTCCATATTTTTTAGGATATTTCAACTTAAAACTTACACCATACTTTAAGTGAAGACTTCATACTCCGAACCATTCAAGGCCGTACGGCAACTCTTCGGCGGCGAAATCCACTTGGAGGACTCGTCTGCTTGTAGGCGCAGAGGCCGCTTCAGACGCATGAAGAATTGGCGTTGCATAGAGCCACACATCGCCAGCCTTCGCCAAGCAGCTTGTCTTCCCACATCGGCTCACGATTTCGTCGACTTGGTCTACTGCAATCCTGCCGTATTTGTGAGACCCGGGCGCGATCAGTAAGGGCGCATTCGTAGCGGGCACATCATCAAGATGGGCCCTTAGAGTTACCATCCGCGTGAGCAGCTCGAAAGGTGGCGCAACATGCGTCAGCCCACTTTTTATGGTCCAAGGACCATAGCCGGGTGCCGCGCGTCTTACCTTGACGCAAATTGTCCGATCCTGGTGCCACCCAAGCGACCAGTTTGTCTCAGCTGACTTGTTGAAAAGAACGGCTCGCACCGGCCGAGTAGAGGAGCCCAAGACTTGTGCCGCAATAGACCCAATCGGTCCACTAGAGGCCAAAAAGGGATGAAGCGTCGCCACACCATGCAGACGGACCCCAGCTTCAGTGGTTGGAACCTGTTCGAGCGCGGCAATTAAATCGTCGAGACAGGTGAGCAGCGCGCCTTGGAATAGCTGTGCGCCTTCCGTCGCGAACTTAGGCGTCGAGAGTTTGGTAAACATGAGCTGAGCTAAGCACGCGTAATCCTTGTCTGCAATTTCTTCTATGCCCTCTGGTTAGTGTAGCCCTGTTTAAATTGGCCGGCAGGCAGAGGGCCGGCGTCAAGTCTGCCCTCGGATGTCGCGCCAGTATTCAAGGCTTACGTCATCATCAATTTCGACTAGCATCGTGGTGCCATCATACAAGCGGTCCCGCCCATCTTTGCGCGGGCCGGAAATCCAGTACTCATCACCCATATCCACATCAAAGTAGTTGGCCTTGTACCCTTTCATTTTCTGAAAAGTGCGCCCGCCATAATGTACCGATCTTCCGGTCTTCGAAAAGGTTACCCGACCAATCCGTGCTGGCCCATTTAATCCGCCGGACTTGTCTTCAATATACATTATTCGGGTTTTTTGTGCGCTCATTCCCCAAAAATACTCGAGATCCAAATGAAATAGAAGGAGAATTCACGCCCAAATCAGTCAACCTCACCACCGATTTCTCGGCGCATTGTTGTGCTCGATTGTCGGATTTCCATGGTCTGTTTGACAACGTCCGCTTATGTCCGCCACACGCCCCAAACCAGACCATCCGCTTTCGGCCAAGTTCCGCTGAAATGCCGACAGTCTCAAATGCGCCAGAGGTTGCCATTTGGGGCGGGTTGCGGGTTGCTCGAAAGCGGACATTCTATGGCCCAAGTAATTAGTGCACTCCAAATTCGTTTAAGGATGCCATAGGCTCATGGTTAAATTCTAAAAGAGTTGAACCACTAGAGCTCAAGGTTGATGACCGCTCTGAACTGGCTTAGGCGTTAGAGGATTGATACGCCTTTTGAAGTGGGCTGTAGGTACGCCAATTGCGAGGTGTTCATGAGTGATGACGACGGGATAATGACTGAAGAGGAGCTTGTGAGCATCGGCGTCCCGCGTTTCGTCGCTGTCTATCTGCGCCATCAAGAAGCACCTCTAATTCCATGGCCGAAGCTATCTTTTTACATTGTGTTCGTCGTGGGCATCATAGTCGGATGGTTGTGGGTTTGGCCTATTCTCGAAGCGCAAATCGAGCAAAATGCGCTTTCTGCCGCCAAGTCTTCGGGAGCGCTCCTTTACTATCATAACTTTGGCATCGGGCTGTTGATTGGGATCTTCGCTTGGATTTTTATTTGTTCATGGATCAGCTTAACTATCGCAGCGTTTGTGCCAAAGCTTGCTGCAGCAGAGTTTTATTTGGCCATCGCAAGCTCTTGGGGGACTTTTCGCGCAGCGGGAACTCGTGCTCGGATGTTGAGTTGCGAACGTGCGGAAGATCCTCAGCCAGAGGGATTTATAAGGCGGTTCATGCTTTTGTCGGCAAAACGCCTTGGCCTTTTGAGTGCCGCCTTAGCCCTAGCGTCAATCATGACAACGGCGCGCGAGCTTAACGCGTACTCCCTCTTTTTTATTGACCGATATGAACAACAACACACCTTTTTGGCCCATCCTACGATCCGCCTTTGGGCCGACGCAACTCGAGTTGAAGTCGGGTGCAACCACACAGATGATGGAGACGATCCGATCTATGAAGTTTACTTCAAAAATAATGGTAGCATTAGGATCGAAAGTGCCAAACCAGTGTCAGCGAATTGGGTCACTGAAGTGGAGAAAATCGATTCAGCCTTGCTTCGAGCAGGCGCACGCTTTGAACCTTGGTCTTGGTTAGACAGAGAACCATATGATCCGCGTTGCCTTTTGGCCTTTTCAAGTTTGCTTGGCGAAGACACTTTTACCCGTTTCCGGCGCCTCATTCGGGCACCACAGTAAGATCGTGAGTTCGTCGCCGATGAACCTAAGCGATGACTGCCTTCGGCCAATTTTAGGCATAACTGGATAATTGGCGCCGTAGGTCGAATTCCGTCTAGAACACATCACTTCCAATACAGCTGGCGACAGACAAATTCGCTTTGGACCGCCTTTAAACGTCCGCTTTCGCCAGCAACGCCCCCAAAGCAGACCAGCTCCTGTCGGCCAAATCCAGTCAAATGCAACCTTTCTTTGGTTTGAAAGTGGTCCTGCAATAGCGCTGCGAGTGGAAACAATCGGTGTTTTGGCTAATTAAAGAGAGCTCTGACAAAACTGTGGGCGTTAGCGTGCGGAGAGGGTGGGTTCACTGGCACAATCTTTCAAGGCTGATTGACTTGAGCTTTTCCGAGATCGCCTTTTAAGAATAACCTAATCCGTCAGCAGAACTTCTTCGATGACTTTGCCGCTGTCCAATCGCAGACAAGTGCTGCCCGCAACCCTGTCGCGATTCCCGTTTATGTCGATACGGGCCCATTGCCATTGCAAGGCTAAGTTATTCTCAAAAGCGATTTCCCGTTCAAATGTGATGTGGGACCGAGGATATTCTAGGAATTGTTGAAGCCACCACGCCTTGAGTTCTTGGGGTCCACCTTCAGCATCTGGTCCGCTCCAGTGGGCCTCACCTTGGTAAAGGTCTGAAATGCTTGAAATTGACCGGAAATTCCAGATTTTATGGAGATATTCGGCGGTCGCGCTGAATCCACTTAACTCCGCAGGCCCAGTTTGCCCTTTGCCGGAGTCGAGCTCACCCAGAAGCGAATGGTGTTGGTGCAGGCGCTCTTGGTGAGGGGGGCGCGTAAGGATGGCTTCAAAAGCAATTCTGCCATTCTCGAGCTTGATCCAGTAATGGCGGCGTACCGTTGTTCCGTCTGCCGATATCCATGCGACGTCGGCAAACTCGTCTGTGCTAACGTTGATATTGAAGCGCCAACCAGCGAAACGTGCCAAGTCAGCGAGTATCTGTTGGCGAATGGCGTCTCGCCCAAATATGAGCTCGCCGCGACGGCGGCGGACTGCACGGTGCAAATAAAGGCCATCAAAGGCTCCAATATTCTCGTTGGCGTACAGCTCGGTTAGCATTTCGGCGAGTGTCATGGAAGCTATGCGCCCCCACTGATTTGATGCCAGAGGGCGATCTCGTCAAAAATGGTTGTCTCCTCAACGATCACGCCGTTCAAAGTGCGCCAATGGCTAATTGCCAGAATATAGAGCGGTGCATGGCTTGGTGGCCCATATAGTCCCGTACTGTCATGGGTTCCGGCAAAGCTCCAACGCACCGCAATGTCGGTAAATGGGCCTTCGGTGACCGAGCCGACATGGTCAACGCGAATGCGCGCACCCTTTGACATCGATAATAATGCGCCGATCCAACCCGTTATTTCACCATGGCCAAACAGCAATCGGGCATCTGGTCCTGCCCAATGCGCATGAGGTGCATAGACTTCCCTAACCCGCGACAATCGACGCAAGTTCCAAATTTGTTGGAACACTAAGCGGGCAAACTCTTCAGGATCCATGGCTGGATTTGGAAACGATGGAGTCGAAAAGTCCACTGCCTCTTGGCAAAGCACTTCGTCTATGGCTTTTGCACGCCAGTCAGCAATGCCTGCTTGGGCAGCCGGCAAGACCTTGGCTTGGGCCTCGCCCAAAGCCTTTGCGCTCGTCCCCAAGTCTCGCGCAATTTTGGCATTATCCCGCACGAGCCATTCTTCAACAATGCGGTTCTCGAGGCACAAGCAATCCGCAATCGTGGTGAAGCAAACTCTGCGTCCGGTTGGTGGCCCAAATTCCCCGTCACCTTGATGGGTAGCGTGGCTCGTGATGCGATGGGAAGAATGATAGCCGGCTACTTCATTTCCAGACCAAATAACGGCTTCCCCTACCAGAGTTCGATCGGGAAAACTGTTCAAGGTCCTAAGCGTTCCCGCGATTACACCTTCAACGCCAGCGACATCGCCACTCATAAGATGAATGGGACAATCCTGACTGTAATGGGTCGCGATGAGCCCAATATCCTTTTCTTCCCAAATCCGGTGCGTGCAACGGATGATATAGTCGACGATATCTACATAAATTTCGTCATAGCCTTTCATAGGCTGCCGACGCTCGCCTTGTGGCGCAAGGAGATCAGCTATGTCGCGACCATAGAGGCCTAAAGCACTCATTGCGGCATTATACCTTTTTGACGACGTGAATAACGCTGTCCTGGTTGGCAGTTATCGTGGGTTCCTGTTGGAGAGGCACAGACAATGAATCGCCAATCTGCACGATCAAGGGGCCATTTTCGCACGTCAGCGTCAGCGCACCATTGTGAACAAAGATCACAGCACCGGCTACTTCTTCAAGCCTTTGCCCCTCTTTCAATGAAACTTGAGACAGGCTGAAACCATGCTCTCCGCGCAAAGCTCCGTCTTTGTCGATGATCGGAAATGTGCCCGGTCTTGCCTTTACAACAAATGATTCCGCTTCGGCCTGTGTGGCGACATGGAGAGATGCAACTTGCTGTGCGGTTGTTTCGGGCATGATGGCGGCATCGGCTGGCACCGTTTGGCCTGCCACAGTATCGATTAATTGACCGGTCTCTAACAAGACAAGACCATGCTTTCGGGCCAATTTGAAAACATCCGGCGCCCAGAGAACGCGACCCGGATCATCCTCCCCCAATACTGCCCATAGGAACCCAATGTCTGTGCCAATATTGGTAAAGCCACGAAACATGCCTGTCGGGATCGAAATGACATCTCCGGGCCCCATTTCGACTTGGGCATCTTGACCCTTTTCGCCCAAATCAAAGCGCCAGTGTCCGGTATGAACCAGAAATACTTCCGCCGTATCATGGCTATGTTGGGAGTTGACACAAGCAGGGGGTTGTCGGGCACCACCAATATTGAAGCCATGTGGTTCGGCAATATGGACATATTGATCGGGGTTTTCAGAGACACCTGGGCCAATAATAGTGAAATTCTCTTTTGCTTCCGAACCCGGTGAGCGGCAATCAATGAAAGCATTGTAACACGGACGCAGGTCTACGTAGCGCACCAATCGCGCTTCCCACTCATTAGCGCTTAAGGGACGCAGACCATCGCGGGACATAGAAGCAAAATCCTGATCCACCCAACCCATCCAATCCTTATAGCCTGTCAATCCACAGGCACTTTGAACATCCCAAAAGCCACCTGCTTCAAAATAAGGGTTTACGACCGTTGCATTCGAAGTCAATATGCTTTGGATGAACGATCCAAAAAACCTCAAGCTTGACTACTGGCGCGTGATCGATGCGAACCGTGATCTGAGCCTTAGTGCGTCTAGCCTCTTGAACCAGCTATACGCCCCAAACTGTGTCATGTCGGTGTGTGCCCCGTTTGACCGCGCCGAAGGCGACGCGTTGATTGGACGGGACGCCATTTATGAAGGCTTCCTCGCGCCCATTTTAGCGTCTTTCTCAAACTTGGAACGCCGGACTGACATTTTGATGCAGGGCGAGTTCAAAGGGGGCGATTGGATTGCAAGTTACGGCTGGCTCATTGGTAAGTTTGAAAAGGATTTTTTCGGCATTAAGCCGACACATCGTCCCCAATGGCTTCGCTTTGGCTGGTTCGAGCGGATTGAGAATGGGCAAGTTGTTGAGAGCATCGTCATCCTCGATATAGCAAGGCTGATGATTGAATGCGGCGTTTGGCCGGTTCGGGCACAATTGGGTGAAGTGTGGTCGCCGGCACCTTCTGCCCAAGACGGCCTGCACCTTGGCTTGTCGGAGACTTCAGAGAGCGAAAAAAGCCTAAAATTGGTTGAAGCGATGATTGCCGGCCTCATGAGTTATGACGGCAAGTCATTGAAAAGCATGGGCATGACCCGCTTCTGGACCCCCCAATTTCATTGGTACGGGCCCGGCGGCATTGGTAGCGCTCGCGGGCATCAGGACTATGAGCGGGCTCACCAACAACCCTTCCTGACGGCATTTCCTGATCGCATCGGCGGCAATCATCGGTGCCGCATTGGCGATGGTCTTTTTGTGGCTTCCTCAGGTTGGCCCAGCATAAACGCGACGCATTTGGGCTACGGGTGGTTAGGGATTCCGGCGACTAACAAGCGCATTACCATGCGCGTTATGGATTTCTGGCGCCGCGAGGGTGACTTCCTCAGTGAAAACTGGGTCTTTATCGACATGATCGATCTGCTGAGGCAGTTCGATATTGATATATTTGCAGGCCTTTAGGCTGATGCAAATATTGGGGGCATAAAATGAAATTTCAGGCACTCGATTGGGCGATCGTAATTGCTTTTTTGGTTGGCAATCTGGTGCTTGGCTATTTCTTAAGTCGAAAGGTAACCACTGCCAAAGAGTTCAATTTGGGTAGTGGAAATACACCTTGGTGGGCAATCGGCTTATCGGTAATTGCGACCTATATCAGCGCCCTTTCCTTTCTAGGCGCGCCTGCTTGGGCCTATAAGGACGGGCTAGCGGCGCTAGCCATCCATTTGAACTATCCGATTGTCATCATTTTAGTGACCGGGTTCTTCTTGCCGTTCTTTTATATGAGTGGCGTCGCCTCGATTTATGAATATCAAGAACGGCGGTTTGGACAATTAAGTCGGGCCGTCATGTCAACTATATTCTTGGTGACACAGGGGCTCTCAACCGGCGCGATCCTCTTTGCGACAGCGCTTGTATTGAAGTTCATAACCGGGATGTCCATCCCCATGGCTGTGGTCATCGTGACCATTATGGCTTTGATTTACACCACCATGGGAGGTATGCTGGCCGTTATCTGGACAGATGTCTTTCAAGCAGCGGTGCTGTTTGGTGGTGCGATCGTCATTCTGATTGCTCTTTTCGTTTCTATGCCGACACCTGTCGGCGAAGTTCTGGCAAATCTCAAGGAATTGGGGCGGCTCAGCGCGATTGACTTCACGCCTGACCCCACTGTTGCGACGACCATATATTCTGGCCTTTTTGGCATGACCCTGTTTCACATCACCGTTTATGGCGCGAACCAGATGATGGTTCAGCGCACGCTGGGAGCTAAAAATATCGGAGATGCGAAGAAGTCCTATCTGTTGATGGGTTATGCCGCCTTTCCGATCTATTTTCTCTTCTTCTTCATCGGCGTGCTCGCTTACGGCTATTATGACGGCAAGCCCTTTGATGAACCCAACCAGATTATTCTCCAATTTGCCTCTGAGTCCGGGGTGCCAGGCCTATTGGGCATTCTTGCAGCTGCAGTTTTGGCGGCTTCGATGTCGACATTAAGCTCGGCCTTTAACTCAATGGCGACGGCAAGCATCGTCGACTTCTACCAGCGCTATTACAAAAAAGATGGGGATGATGCGCACTATCTTCGCGCTACCCGTATTGCGACCGTAATTTGGGCTGTCATCATCATCGGCCCAGCGATCCTCTACGATCAATCTAACGGATCAATTCTCGAAGTCTTGAGCAAGATCGGCAGTTATTTTGTCGGGGCGAAGCTTGGAATGTATGGCCTAGGCTTCTTCTCAAAGCATACAACCGAACGGGGGCTGATGGCTGGCGTTGTTGCGGGGTTTGCGATCATTTGGTTCGTGGCAACCCAAACTACGATTGCTTGGCCTTGGTATTGTTTGATTGGCGGGGCTGCAACCGTGATAGTCGGATGGACCACAAGCCGAATTCTGGACGGCAAGCAAGCAGAATGGTCTCCCTATTCGGTCCCCGGCCAGCGAGCCCGATTTGCTGCAGAAGGTCGCCCCTTACGCGATGGCAATTGGAATACGATGCCTGGGGCGATTGATAAGCAAAGCCTCTGGCTGATTGTCTATCTCTTTGTCACGCTGATTGCCTTGGCTCTGTTTGAGTATCTTGTCTAACGCCGACTCAGTCTTGCATGCGCATGCGACAAAGACTGGGTCTTACATGCCTCATAGAGCTTGGTCCTAGATCATATTGCGGGCATTTCTGCCACACTTGTTGATTTCTCAAGCAGCAGGAGCGCAAATCACGTCTCGAAACCATGTCGACCTGTTAAATTCCGCTTGCATTCGAAGTCATAATACAATCATATTATCATTCGAAAAATCGAGGGGGTCCTTGCGATGCTGAATAATTTCGTCACTCACGCGACAAAAACAACGCTTTTAGCAACCATTTCCGGGTTGGCCTTTATGGTCGCTACGCCGAGTTTTGCTCAGCAGAGTGCGGCTGAAGCAACGGCGGAGCCTGAGCGCGGCATTGAAACCGTTGTTGTGACGGCGCAACGGCGTGAAGAAAATCTACAAAATGTTCCCCTCTCCGTATCTGCCTTTAGCGCAGCGCAAATCCAAGCGCGTGGTCTTACGGATATGTCGCGCCTCGAAAACTCCGTTCCGGGCCTAACATTTGGTCGCTCCGGTGTTGATGCTCGGCCGGCCATTCGCGGCGTCCGCACAGAAAACGTCGGCGTTAATGGAGACACCACGATCGGCTTCTTCATTGATGGCGTTTATCAGTCGCGTGCAGCTCAGGCCACTTTAGGCTTTGTCGACCTCGATCGCGTTGAAGTTTTACGCGGGCCACAAGGTACGCTTTATGGCCGCAACACATTTGGCGGCAATATTTCCATTGCGACAGCCCAGCCTCGGATTGGACAATTCAAGAGCGGACTCGATGTTACAATCGGGGAGAACAACAAGGTTCGCATTGAGCCTTTTATAAATATCCCGATTTCGGAAAAAGCCGCTTTGCGCATTAGCGGTGCGTCTGAAGACGATGATGGTTATGTAAAGAACGTCAATCCGAGCGGCAACAATCTGTTTGACGAGAAGACGCGCTATATGCGGGCAGCCCTTCTGCTCAAACCAACCGACAAACTGACGGCGACCATCAAGATTGACCGCGGAACCCGCGGTGGTGCAGGTGGCTCTGCGTTTGGCTACAAGCTTGCCGGTACCTTCTTTGATATCCCGTCAAATCAACAATTGTTCAATGCGACTCCCATCCGCAATTTGAACACGCGGGGCGGGAACCGAGACGGTGTTGTCGATGCGCCCCTTACCATTGATACAGGTATTCCTTTGTTTGCCGCGGGTGACCCATACACCATTGATACCGATCAAAAGACAATTCTCGACCTGACCTCAACCGGCGCCAGTGCGAATATTGCTTATGAGTTTGGCTCCTTCACGCTTAAGTCCATCACGGGCTTTGCAGACTTTGAAGCTGTGCGCACTTCGGATACTGACTTTTCGGCCAGCACGATCGGCACGGACTATCAGCTCACCTCGGCCAAAACCTTTAGCCAAGAATTCCAGCTTCTTTCGCGCGGGGAGGGCCCACTGAGCTATGTTGTTGGTGCCTATTATTTTGACGACGAATTGCGCGGCGTCTTCATCAACGAACAAGTGCCACGGACCATTCGAGGGGTTGGAGCACCAGTTTCTCTGCCGGTTGCAGGGGCAGGTTTCTATGATGAACAGCGCGCCGATACGACGTCCATCGCTGCCTATGCACAAGGAAGTTATGCAGTCACAGAGGCCCTGAAGCTGACAGCAGGCCTCCGGTTCACTCGCGACACCAAGGACTTCAAGTTCGCCAATGCGGCAGCCGTCTTACCGCTGACTGGAACACCTCCAAATCCTGTTGGAACAGCAATCACTTTGGCTACTGGTGGTATCCCGGCGAGCGCCTTTGGTTCTAGGGGGGCTCCTACCAATTGCGTCTTTGCCGCAACTGTCATCCAGCCACGGCCGGGATTTGCCTGTTTGGATGCCAACAGGGCGGTACTGACCGGGGCGACTTACGATACGGCTGAATTTGAAAAACTGACATGGCGCTTGGCCGCCGATTACCAGCTCACTGAAGATAACCTGTTTTACGGCTCTATTTCGACGGGCTTCCGGTCAGGCGGGTTTAACTCGGGTCAGAACCAAGCTGCTTTGACCCCAACTTTCGACCCCGAAGAAGTCACAGCATTTGAAGTCGGCAGTAAGAACCGCTTCTTTGACAACACGTTGCAGCTGAACCTTGCCGCCTTCTTCAATCAATATGACAGCCTACAAGAGCAGCGGCAGATCCCAGCTGGTAACACGACCCTATCGATCATCGAGAATAGCGGTAAGGCTGAAGCCACGGGTGCAGAGATCGAGGCCATCTGGCGTCCGATCGATGATTTGACCCTCAACCTGTCGCTCTCTGTTCTGGATGCAAAATATACCGATTATACAAATGTGCCCTTGCCATTTGGGACCTCCATCGTCGTGGCTGACGCCACGCAACTGACCCCTACGGTTGTTAACGGCATTACGATTGCGAATGCGGGGCAACGCCGTGTTTTCGCGCCAGGGTATAATTGTGGTCCAGTGCCGGGAACTGGAACGGGTGCCGTTGGGGCTCCAGCATTGGCATTTGGTTGTGATCTGACAGGCAAGAAATTGCCTTACGCGTCTGACTATTCGGGCAGTTTCTCGGCTCAATATGTCTTTGACTTTGGTGGACTGGGTCAAGTAACGCCACTGGCCGTGTTTACGTTCAATAGCGGATTCTACGGCCAACCAGCCAACTCGATTTTGGATAAGCAAGACGCTTACACAAAATTGGACCTCCGCGTCACGTGGGACGTTAATGACAATTTGTCCTTTGCAGCCTTTGTGAACAATGTCACCGATGAGGCAACAGCGACCCGCTTTGTTTGGGGTGGCGGCGGTGCCCTTCAGGCAAGCTACGCGCCGCCTAAGCTCTGGGGTATCAAGGCCAACTTGCGCTTTTGATCTTTAGCTAACCCAGGAAACTAGGGCTGCCGTTGAGAAACGGTAGCCCTTTTTTTGCTTATTGCGCCGTCCAGCCGCCATCAACGAGGAGGCTTGTTCCCGTGACCATGCCGGCAGCGGGGCTCGCAAAGAATAAAACTGCGGCTGCAACATCTTCGGGATGTCCCATCTTGCCCATCGGGATCATGTTTTTGACAAAGCTTAAGAAAGCAGGATCATCCAGCATTGGTTTTGTCATGGGGGTTTCAATGAAAGTTGGCGCAACAGAATTTACGCGTATGCCTTTAGGCGCGAGCTCTACCGCCATGGCTTTGGTCAAGCCTTCTAGCGCGTGTTTGGTCATGCAATAAACTGTGCGCTTTGGTGACCCAACGTGGCCCATCTGGCTTGTGATATTTATGATTGAGCCACCACGTCCATGGGCCAACATCGCCTTTACGGCCGCTTGGGCCACCAAATAGGCGGCCCGCACATTAAGGCCAAGCATCCTATCGAGCGTTTCGAGATCGACATCTTCGATCAAGAGTGGACGATTCATGCCAGCATTATTGACCAGAATGTCGATCTCCATTTTGACCAAATCTTCTATGAATCGGAGATCGGTTACATCGCCGACCATGGGCCGAATATTGGTGTGTTGATCCGCAAGCTCCTGCAAATCTGCACTATTTCGAGCCACTGCATGAACTATTGCGCCTGCCTCTGCGAGGCAAAAGGCGATAGCAGAGCCCAGCCCTCGACTGGCTCCGGTTACGACGGCAACACGCCCTGAAAGCCCCTGTGCCCAGGTCGGAAGTACTGTGCCATTGCCCATAACTGTATCCCATTCTTGTTTACGCAATTTGGTCTTTGCATTCGCAGTCATTTCCTTTAGCGTAGCGTGCAACAGAGGTAAGTTTCAAGCTTTGGGAGGCTGGTTTGGCCAAGTATCTTAAAACCGGAATCAGTGAGATTGCGGCTGAGGAAGCCGATGCTGATGTTCGAGCAACGGTTGAGGCTATTATTCAAGACATCAAAGCCAGAGGCGATGATGCTGTGCGCTATTGGTCGTCGAAATTCGACAATTGGGCTCCCGATGATTTTAGGCTTGGTCAAGATGCAATTGATGCCGCTTATCGCGCGCTCAGCCCACAGACGATCGAAGACATCCGTTTCGCGCAGGAGCAAGTGCGCAACTTTGCTCAGATCCAAAGAGACGCGCTCAAAGACGTTGAAGTAGAGACACTCCCCGGCGTTGTTTTGGGGCATAAGAATCTGCCGGTGAACAGCGTGGGTTGTTATGTGCCGGGCGGCAAATATCCATTGGTTGCCTCCGCGCATATGAGTGTGGTGACTGCAAAGGTCGCTGGGGTGAAGCGGATTGTATCGGTCGCCCCGCCCTATCAAGGGGTCCCAAATCCTGCCATCGTTGTTGCGATGCAAATGGCCGGGGCGGACGAAATTTATTGTATCGGTGGCGTGCAGGCCGTTGCGGCCATGGCGCTTGGAACCTCTACGATTGCGCCAGTCGACATGATTGTAGGTCCAGGCAATGCCTATGTCGCCGAGGCCAAGCGCCAACTTTTTGGCCGGATCGGCATAGACCTTCTGGCAGGTCCCACCGAGACCCTTGTCATTGCAGACGATAGCGTCGATGGAGAGCTCTGCGCTGCTGACTTGTTGGGGCAAGCTGAGCATGGTCCTAACTCACCTGCCGTTCTTTTGACCAATAGTGAGAAGCTTGCGCACGACACAATGGCCGAGATTGAGCGTCAGCTCACGACTTTGCCAACGGCTGCAATCGCAGGAAAGGCATGGGCTGATTATGGGCAAGTCATCGTCGCAGACAGCTACGAGGAGATGGTCACGATTGCTGACAAAATCGCGTCCGAACATGTTCAGGTGATGACCCGTGACCCCGATTACTTCTTGAATAATATGACCAATTATGGCGCACTCTTTTTGGGCGCACGGACTAATGTCAGCTATGGCGATAAGGTCATTGGAACCAATCACACATTACCGACGCGCGGCAATGCACGCTTCACAGGTGGGCTTTGGGTTGGAAAATTCATCAAGACCTGCACCTATCAGCGCGTCTTGACCGATGAGGCCAGTGTGATGATAGGTGAGTATTGCTCGCGCCTTTGCGCTATTGAAGGCTTTGCAGGCCACAAAGAGCAGGCAGATATTCGGGTGCGACGTTATGGCAAAAAAGAAGCCGCTTGACCAAACCACACAGGAAAAGACTGGGGTAACGTCCTATGATGTTGCGCGCCGAGCTGGTGTGTCCCAGTCGGCGGTCAGCCGGGCTTTTAGAAAAGGTGCTTCGGTTGCCCCCGCCACACGGGCTCGCATTGTAGAGGCAGCTCAAGCACTAGGCTATGAGCCAAATGCCATTGCGCAGGGTCTGATCACTAAACGCTCAAACCTCGTCGCGATCATTATTTCCAATCTAACAAATCTCTATTATCCTGAGGTCTTGGCCGAACTCACCCAACGCTTGTCACAGCATGGTGTGCGCGTGCTTCTCTTTAGTTTGGCTGCTGAATCCGACGTGGAAGAGGTTTTGGGCCAGGTTTGGCGCTACCGTGTCGACGGCGCGATTGTAGCTGCTCGTCTGTCTACGGAGCAATTGGTTGCCTTCTCCAATCGTGGCGTGCCCTTGGTTCTCTATAACCGGGTTGGGGAGGGCGTCCCGGTTGCAAGTGTCTGTTGTGACTCAGACCTTGGTGAGCGCGCGTTGGTGGATGGCTTGGTACAGGCTGGCCACACATGCTTCGGGATTATCGGCGGCCCCGCCGACTCCTATGTTGGCGAAGAGCGCGCCAATGCCGCGATCAATCGCCTCGCCCATCACGGTATCAAAGCAGAATTTGTCCGCGGCCAGTTTGATTATGAGAGTGGTGGCGCTGGCTTGAAAGCTCTCATGGAGCTGACCGATGGCAAATTGGATGCGCTGATCTGCGTCAATGATTTGATGGCGATTGGGGCCATGGACACAGCACGGAACATCATCGGCAAGAAGGTTCCAAACGAATTGTCCATCACTGGTTTTGACGGCGTTAGTCCGGCAACTTGGGAAGCCTATCAATTGACGACGGTACGCCAGCCCGTGCGGCGCATGACCCAAGCCGCTGTCGCAATGTTGTTGGAGCGTATTGAGAGCCCAGACATTTCTCCAGAACAGCGCTTGTTCGCTGGGGAATTGCTAACTGGGCGGTCGGCGCGCTTGCTGTGAGCCCGCCGCCAACCTTGGTGTGGATCGCAGGCCATATGTGCGACCACAGGCTTTGGCGGGAAGTGGGGACCATCGAAGCTTATCCAAGTGTGTTTGCCGCAATTACCCACTTCGATAGCATCGAAGCTTTGGCACAAGATGTCTTGAAGCATATTGAAGGTCCAATTATTCCGATAGGCTTTTCGATGGGCGCTATTGTGGCCCTTATGATGGCTAAACTGGCACCAGATCGCTTAGTCGGGATGGTTCTTTCGAGCACCAATTGCACCGCAGATTTACCTGAAAGATCGGCCGCAAGACTATCCCAACAAGCCCAAGTCCGAGACGGCCGATTGAGCACAATCGTTCGCGATGAACTGAAGCCCCATTATCTGAGTCCTGCTACCCAAGGCGACAAGCGCGCGCAAATCCTCGACTTAACTTTGGAAATGGGTCTGGACCTTGGTCGAGAGGTCTTCTTGCGCCAAAGCGAGGCCCTACGAACCCGCCCCGCATTGTGCAACGTGATTAACAACTTTGCTGGCCCAATCCTTGTGCTTGCCGGAGCAGACGACAGCTTATGTCCGCCCGCTTGGCACGCCGCCATGGCAGCGAGCAACAACCGCGCCAACTTTGTTGAAGTTAAAGGCGCTGGCCATTTGTTGCCGCTGGAGCAGCCAGCCACCTTCAGACGAGCCATTTCATGCTGGCTCACCAACCTACAAACAAAGCTGAAGCAGGAGATGAACGTATGAGCGAGCGCATTTTAACCACACATGTCGGATCATTGCCGCGCTCAAAGGCCGTTACCGATCTGATCTTTGCCGCCGAGCGCGGTGATCCGATTGACCAGGCCCAGTTTGATGATGTGATTGGCAGAGCCGTTGATGAGACCGTTGCCAACCAAGTTCGGGTTGGTATCGATCTGGTTTCAGATGGCGAAATGTCTAAGATATCCTATGCGACCTATATCAAGGATCGCATCACAGGTTTTGATGGTGATAGCCCGCGGACCCCTCCCTCTGACCTCGAAGCGTTCCCTAGCTTTCTGAATCGCCAAGCCAGTGGTGGTGGCACGCCGACCTATCGGCGGCCGAAATGTGTTGGGCCGGTCGCGGTGAAGTCTATGGAACCTCTAAAAGCGGACCTAGGCTTTATGGCTGCTGCTATTGCCAAGCATAAGCCCGTTGCAGGTTTTATGAATGCGGCATCACCCGGCGTTATCGCGCTGTTCCAGCCCAATGAGCACTATGCAACTCAAGACGATTATCTCGAAGCGCTCGCCGAAGCTATGCGGCCTGAATATGAAGCAATCGTCGCCGCTGGCCTGATCTTGCAACTCGACAGCCCAGATTTAGGGCTTGGGCGGCATATGATGTATAAGGATCGCAGCGATGAGGACTATCTCAATCTCATCGGCACCCATGTTGATGTGCTAAACTATGCGCTTCGCAATGTGCCTGCAGAGCGTGTTCGGATGCACGTCTGTTGGGGTAATTATGAGGGGCCCCACCATCATGATGTTGAGATGGGTGTGATCTTACCTACGCTGATGAAAGCTAAGCCGGCTGGCTTATTGTTTGAGACCTCCAATCCACGTCACCAACATGACTGGAACTATTTTGTTGAGATGCTGGCCATCATTCCCGATGACAAATTCCTGATTCCGGGCGTCATCGATTCAACTACCAATTTTATAGAGCATCCCCGGGTTGTCGCTGAACGCATTGAACGTTTTGCCGGAATTATCGGTCGCGAACGCGTCATTGCAGGTACCGATTGTGGGTTCTCGACGTTTGCCGGGTTCGGCGCGGTTGATCCCGAGATTGTTTGGGCAAAACTAAAGACACTCGTGGACGGTGCCGAACTGGCCAGCACAAAACTCTGGAGCAAAGCAGCGTGATTGCCTTTCGAGACAAGTTGCGCGCGGGTGAAGTCATTGCCGCTACATGGGTCAAGACGCCAAGCCCGATCATTGTCGAAGTCTTGAGCCTCAGTACTTTAGACTGTTTGGTCCTCGATGCGGAGCATGCCCCTTTTGATCGCACGACTTTGGATTTGTGCATTCTGGCAGCACGAGCCTATGGAAAGCCCGTCCTTGTAAGACCTGCTTCCAGTAGCCATGAGCAAATCCTCAATGCGCTCGATTGCGGTGCAGATGGCGTTGTCCTGCCCCATATTCGAAGTGTCGAAGAAGCTGCCGATGCCGTGAAGGCCTGCCACTATGGCCGGGGCGGGCGTGGATTTGCTGGCTCGAGCCGATCGGCTGGCTACACGACCAAGGGCATGACGAAACATCGCGAAACCGCAAAAGATGTAATCGTCATTGCACAGATTGAAGATGTCGAAGCGGTAGAAGACATTGACGCTATTGCCCGAGTGGATGGCATCGACGCGCTGTTTATCGGCCGAGCGGACCTAACTGTCGCCTATGGTGCGCCAACGCCTGATGATGAAATTGTTGTTGCGGCGGTCGACCGGATTGTGGCGGCAGGAAAAGCCGCAGGAAGGGTCACCGGCATGTTCCTTGGCCGCGCCAGCGATGTACCAATGTGGCGCGAGAAAGGGGCTAGCCTCTTTGTGCTTGGGTCCGATCATGATTTCATCCTTCAAGGTGCCGCAGCCCTTGGCCATGCTATTCGAGGATCTGGACCTCAACAGTAAGTTTGAATTTCATAACTGGCATGGCAGGCCTATTCGAAGGTTTGATGCTTTGAAGTGAGCCGAGTGATACCCAGCGCCCTTAAATCAAAACAGGCGCGGAGTTTGACTATTCCCTCAGCCGCAAGGGAACATTTGTTCCCCCAGCTTGATTTCCGACACCTATAGGCACCGGCACAGGAGAGCCTTCGTAATCTGAGTTAATTACGAGGCGGGCGTTGTTCGATAGGTTGATGTTTCGTGCCACAATCACACTCCACTGTGACCCTTCAGCAACCTCGCCCGTCGAGCTGACTATTAGACGCGTCATCGGCAAATAGATGGTTCCCAGAAGTTTATCGACATTGCTCGAGGCGATTGTGAAATTGTGATAATTGGTGCGTGTCGAGACAATCACAAAGCCTGCCCAATTCCCAGTGCGACGCCCTGACAAAGATACGCTGCTATTGCCGCCGGCTTGAAGGGAATTGCCGCCATTGAACATGAGCAGCACGTCATCGCCTTCTAAACGGCCATTTCCGAGAAGCTTAAGGTTCTTGCAAAAATAATGTTCACCGGGCTCAAGCTTGATTACTGAATTGCCGGTCATCGTATATTCTGTGCGGTGCATGCCAGGGGCCAGAGTTACAGTCCCTGCTGAGTGTGTTTGCGAACCACCTTGCGGGACCGAGGTGCAAGCCATAGGCATCGTTATCGCCCGCGACCTAAATGGATCATCCATCTTCAGAGCACCGGAATTAGCTGCTGGCGTGAATCCTGAGCCGGAGGCAACACCAGTTGCGCGCGGGGTGCCAGCCTCAACAGTCGCACTGTTGGTCAGTTCAAAATTACTATTGGCGTGCACGAGGCAGTTCAGCGCGCGGATGCTGCTGTTGTTGACTGCAGTAATGGCTTTGCCGCCTACCGTGGCATCGTCACCAATAATGCACAAAGGCTGAACCTGCATAGATTCTGCAATCGACGTCACTTCAATGCGAAAGCCGCCCGGCGGGACTAGGTCTCCGAAAAAGGAAGACCGCACTGCCAAGCCCTGAACTGTGTAGCTGCCATCGCTGCCTTGAGTGGCCTGAAACGAAACCGTGGCCCGGCTAGCGAATTGGCCAACTTGTGCCATTGCAAAGCGTTCAACATCGGCTGTCGACTGCCGAGCGGTTGCCCCTACAAGGGTTAAATTCTGCGCCCCGGATAGGGCTGCGGCATCCGTAGCCGCTTGCATAAGGGCTTTTTCTGAACTTAATGCAACAAGCTCTGAGGTCATTGCAACAATCATGGCAAGAGGCACGACGCTGATAGCAGCGACGAGCGACAAATTACCTCCGCGCGCTCGGCGCTTCTGTGAACGCCGAAATTTACGCAATCGCAACATCGACAAGGCCTTGAATGAGCTATTTAGCCAATCAAATCATGTAAATAACAAATCTTCATTTTACTTTGATTAATTGAAACCTAATTTTTTGATCGAACTGGGTGAATCCTTGAGGGATTGGACCAAAACACAATTATAAACTTGCGATACTCTCTAGGAAGCGCTGACTTGGAATATTCGCCGATGTCTGAAGAGAGTGCGCCCTTTCGCTAAACGTCCGCTTTCGCCGCGCACACCCCCTAAAGCAGACCATCCCCTTTCGGCCAAAAGTCGCCGAAATACGGACAGTTTTGACCCAGCCCCTTAGAATCCAGCCAGTTATTTGGGGAACCCATTTGCTTAAGAGCGGCCGCTTTCGACGTAGCACCCCTCCAATGCAGGCAAGGCGTTTTCGGCCAAAAGTCGCCGCAGACATCGCGTCACTAAAAATCACGCATATATGATGCAGAAATTGACATTGGATGCCACTTCACGCATATATGCTGCAAATGAGGCCATCTCTATGTTGCAGCTTACAGACATCGCCCAACAAATTCGAGAAACGAGAAAGGGGCGGAAGCTCACGCAGGCCGCCCTTGCGGCGCGCGCAGGCATTAGTCGTGCGCAAATCGAGCGGCTAGAAAACGATAAGCTTGGTGATATGGGGATTGTTCTCATCTTACGTGTCCTGAGGGTCCTCGACCTTGATCTTACTCTTCAAGCTTTCAACCATGGTCGCCCGACCCTTGACGATCTCGTAAAGGATAATGACGGATGATCCAGGTTTGGACCGAGAGCGGTGATGGCCATCAAGCCAGCGGTGTGTTGGATCGTAATGGCGCAAGCGGGTCGACGTTTGCCTATACACCGCCACTTGATCATAGCCGATCAGTCTCTCTGACCATGCCCAGTCGGCTAACATCCTGGAATTGGCCTGTTGGCCTTGCGCCTATCTTCGAGATGAATTTACCCGAAGGTGCTCTCCGGGACCGACTGCAGCGCCAGTTTGGCAAGGCAACAGGCAGGTTTGATGACCTGGACCTCTTGTCGATCACAGGGCGCACACAATTGGGGCGACTGCGCTATTCGCCATTCGGCGAGGGGCTTGATCAGGCGGTTCCGTTTCAATCGGTTGACGAGATTCTGCGGGCGCGCCGGCAGGATGGCCTCTTTGACTATCTCATGGAGCGCTATGCGGCCCAATCGGGAATTGCTGGCGTTCAGCCAAAGGTTCTAATTCGGGATCCAGAAAAGCTTTCAGATGCCCAAGCCCGCCAATCTATCAGCCTTCAGTCGACCACCCATATTGTTAAACTCTGGAACAAAGGCGAGTTCCCCCAACTTGCAGCAAACGAATTCTTTTGCCTGACCGCAGCCCGGAATTTGGGTCTCAAAGTTCCTGTCTTTGAGCTATCCGACGATGGTCAAGCCTTGATCATCGAACGTTTCGATTTGTCGGGCGATCATTGGCTTGGATTTGAGGACTTCTGTGTGTTGAACGGGAAGGGGGCCATCCGCAAGTATGATGGCAGTATTGAGACCAGCCTTTTCAAGCGCTTGAGCCAATTTGTGGATCCGGAGTTCGCTCTCGAAGACAGTCGTGCACTCTTCAAATTGATTGTGCTCAATTGCGCAATTGGAAATGGCGATGCGCATTTGAAAAACTTCGGGCTACTCTATGACGGCCTTGCAGATAGCCCGCGTTTATCGCCGGTCTACGATCTCGTAACCACAACGGCCTATCTCCCTATGGATCAAATGGCGCTTACGCTAGACGGTTCAACTCGCTGGCCAACAATTCAGAAGCTCATAGAGCTTGGACAGAGGCGTGCGGGTCTGACGGCCAAGCAAGCTACCGAGCAAATTGAGGCGACGGCCGCGGCATTGCTGGACCTGCGGGCTGAGCTCACGAAATGGTTTAAGGCGTCAGCCAACCCAGAGATTGGCGCGGCGATGGTCGCGCGCTGGGAAGCTTGGGCGCAGTCCTGAGCCAAATGCGAGGTACTCGCCCCCGTGCAAATCAACGGTAAATTACCTAGCTGATCCCTGCCTTGCGACAGATTTCCGCGATGGGCGTTCCTTCCTCGCCTTGCTTCACGACGAACGCTTTCTGTGCGTCCGTGAACCTCGATGCTTTCATGCCAAACCTCCTCGTCCAGCCAAGGAAAATTAAGGCAAAAACTCTAATTCCAAATGGTCCAAGTTTCAGGTGGCAGAGCAGTCTGGCAAACGTTACAAACATTGCCACGGAAAATTAGAGGTGTGAGGGAGACATCAGTACGCTTCGTTGGACAGGGTGTTTACTTTGCCTCCAGTGCATTTTTTGCCTCTTGGGCTCAATTTGATTCTTGGGAGCCCTCTGCACGGGTCAGGCCCCTCAGTGCCAACGCATTGCGCCTTGTGATCGCAACCCTTTTAGATTTTGGTGACATGAAGTGCACTCATTCTGTAGTCCGGTTGAAGCTAGAGCGTCGCGCACTGATGTATTGCCCCTCATCAAACAAGAGGGAGCTATCGTTTCCCGGTCAAGGTGTTTGAAATTGCGACTTGAGTGTCCCAGCACCAAGGCTAAAAAATCAAAGCGCCCACTTCTTATTCTGCGGTGATCCCTGCCATGCCCTTTAAGCCAAGTGTGCCAAGCCGACTCAATGCTTCAAATGTACTAGGCCGCGCGGCGACTAGGAACTCGATGGCTTCATCGATATCGCTGGTAAAGAGCACCTTCCTCTCATACTCGTGCCGCCTCTCCGCTTCGGTAGGAGGTGTCGACTTCAGCTTAATGAAAAGCGCTTCGAGGACCGGGCCTACCGGCAATTGCTCGGTCCAGAACTTCTTGTCCCAGAAGATCATTGGAGCAAACGGGTCTGAGCCGCTCGCATAATAGTTTTGCGCAGCGTCTTGGAATACTTCTTGGAGTGTCCCTGCCCGTCCTGGAGAGAAGATGATCCCGTTGGTAGCAAGAGCGAGGAGTACATCCTCGCGGATACTGTTCAAGAAGTATTTCGCCACATGCGTGGCCAACGGCGAGATCGGCTCGTGCCCATAGTGCCAAGTGGGTACTGCGAGGCTGGTCCCACCCGTTTCTTCGAACTCCTTGAGGACCTCGAAAGCTGGAACTGCCCAGCGGTGTATTTCACCGACGCGCGCCTGATTCACAGTTCCGTCTGGAGCTACGATGTCGTAGGAGCTTGGCAGCTTGGGCTGCTGTTTAAGCTTTTCCACCGCACCATTCAAATCAGCTTCTGACCGTCCAGCGAGCAAAGCGCCTAGATGGGTGGCTTCCATGCAGCCTGGGCCGCCGCCGCTTGCCATAAGAAAGCCAGTCTCAGTAAGGCGTTTCGCGAGCAGTGCCACCTCAAGGTAAGTCTTAGAGCCCCGCTCCTCCCGATGCCCTCCCATAATGGCTGCGGCTGGACGACCAGCCTTATTAAGATAAGCATACATTGCGCGCAGAATGGAATTGTCATGAAGTGCCTGCATCATACCTGCGTAAGGGTCGGTCGGTGCAGCGCGACCATTCTTCACAAAGTACACAAAAGAACGAAAATCGGGTGTATTGGCAAGGCTTTGCCCGTCATTTGGTATGAACCCCTCCATCAGTTCACGCGACGAGTAAAGGGAGCTGCGTATCGGCTGAAAAGGTAGGTCGTTACTGGTTTCCGTCATGTTCTTGGTTCCTCGCTTCGATGAATTACTTCGAACGTGTCGCCACGCCCAATTACAACAGTGTCTATTTCCGTAAGGAAAAGCCCGTGCTCGACAACGCCAGTGATTTCGTCGAGCTCGACGGCGAGCGCCTTAGGGTCGTAAACATCGGTAAAAACAAGATCAAATATATTGAAGCCCTGATCGGTCACAAACGGAGTCTGGTCTGGTTTCATTCGCAGAGTTACCCGCGGACCGAGCGCAGATAGGGCATCTTGAACATACGCTCTTCCGAATGGCAGAAATTCGATTGGTAGTGGAAAGCGCCCGAGCCGTTCTACTGGTTTGCTGGAATCCACAATGACGATAGTTCTTTCTGAAGCCGAAGCAACAATCTTCTCGCGCAGCAGCGCGCCGCCTCCTCCTTTGATGGCCCTAAGTTGCCTATCGACTTCGTCGGCTCCATCAATCGTAAGATCGACTCTTGTAATGCGGTCAAATGGGACCAACTCTATACCTAGGCCTTGAGCTAACAGTTCTGTTGCCCGCGACGTAGCTGTACCTTTAAACTTAAGTCCTTCTGCCATTCGGTCCGCAAGGATCCTGATTGCATAAGACGCAGTACTACCTGTTCCGAGGCCCACCAACATTCCATCCTCGACCTCCTCGACAGCACGCCTCGCGGCAAGAGCCTTTTCGCCCTCTAGATCAGGCATTCGCTGATATCCTCTTATAAGCTGCAGCCAAATCTAAGCGCCCATTGTTCTCAGCCTGCTCGATTGCCTCGGGCAGCCTTGCAATGATGGCCTTAGCACGCTCAATCCGCCGATCTGCTAAGGCGTCTTCAGAGTCTGTGTGGCATTCCCACTTAGAGGACTGTAGGATGCACGACGCATGTTCGATCACTGAAGGAGTCAGCTCCTCTTGTGGAACCTTAAGCTGACCCCATGGTACTGTGAACCCTTTCGCTTCTAGGAGTTCAAATATGTAAGCTGCATCACGCGCAATTGTTTTGCCGATCTCCGCATCCTTGATGGCTGGATCGTCAACGAGTCTTGCTTCGAGATCAGAATATTCGCCTCGCGGCTCGTGACGAATGCCCCAGTGTTCGCGAGGGATATGGTGAACAACAAAATTAACTGCGCGCTCGACCCAATCTAACGTTGCCTCAGCGCTTCCTTGATGGTGGGCCGAAAGCCGGTGTGCATCCATAGCATTCTGCACGCCTTGCCTCGCATCGCCCCACTTATACAACGATGCTGAGAGGTTCGGATTGAAGAAGCCAACGTTAATCCAGGCTCCTTCGTCAAGCGATTTTACATAATCACGATACCAAGGATCAGCATTTTCAACTGTCCTCCTTAGGTGCCTCGCTAACACGCATTCATCAACGTCATGTCGGCTTACTAAGTGGCGCGGGTGCCCAAGCGCGTGGTGAACTAGCTCAAGGTCGCGAGAATGACACCAAGAGAGAATTATCCCGCGCCGCCATTCATATTCGTCCAGCGGAGGCTGGTCAGCAAGACCTTTTTGAGCGAGAAATCGTGCAGCCTCAATCACATGGTCAATTCGCCCTAACACCTCAGAAGGTACAGTCGACGTGAGCATACGGTCGAATGCATGGATTTCAATACTGTCG